>DAOUTY010000128.1 GCA_030668425.1 Chloroflexota bacterium | reverse complement strand
GATGTCCGCTATAAAGTCGAGGGCCAGGGAGAGCCTTTGATTCTAATCTCCTCGGAAGTGCTGGCAAATACGATACCGAACGCGAGGCTGGTCAGGGTTGAGGGCGGGGCACACGCATTCTTTGTAGAGATGAGAAGCAGGTTCAATAAGGAAGTCCTGGATTTCCTCAACTGAAACTCATTGGCGTAGGTTGGCCGACGTCGGCCAACCTACCCGCTCGAACTTGCCAGGCCGTATTTTTTAAGGTAGCCAAACAGAGCACCATATATGGTTAGCCCCTTTCCCTTTGCCCTGTCATTGCGAGCGCAGCGAAGCAATCGCTCCATACTACAATACCGGCAAGATTGCTTCGGCCCTTTGGGCCTCGCAATGACATTTGCTTTGCTATCCCATGGATCGTTCGACCATGCCCTTGACACCCAAGACAGCCACCTTGCCGTCTCCGCTCTTTTAACTTAGAATTGACTCATGAGGCAGGCAACGAGAACAGGCATAGCCAATCTTCCCCTTCACGGCGGCAAGGCGCCCCGCTGGTTGTTCGACCGCATGACGAAGCTGTCCCGGGAGATCTCAATAGCCATCGTATCGGACTTCGGCCCTGAGGAGATGCTGCACAGACTATCGGACCCCTTCTGGTTCCAGGGTCTGGGCTGCGTCCTCGGCTTCGACTGGCATTCCAGCGGCGTCACCACCACAGTATGCGGCGCTTTGAAGGAGGGGACGAAGGGGCTGGAGGAAGAGCTGGGTCTCTACATCGCCGGTGGCAAGGGGAAAACCTCGCGGCAGACTCCAGCGCAGATTACCCGATACTCCGAGGCTATCTCCAGGGACCCCGCACCTCTGGTTTACGCCAGCAGGATGTCTGCTAAAGTGGACTCTTGCGCGGTTCAAGACGGCTACCAGCTCTATCATCATACCTTTCTGTTCACTGCCAAGGGCGACTGGGCGGTGATCCAGCAGGGAATGAACGAGAAAAACCGCTATGCCCGCAGATATCACTGGCTCGGCGAGAGCATTACAGACTTTGTCTGCGAGCCTCATGCTGCCATCTGCTCCCAAGGGTTTGGCAGTACGTTGAACATGGTGGCTGACGAAAGCGAGGGAGCACGGGATGTAGTAACCAGGGTCGCCTCAGAAGAGAATCCGGAGGCCCTAGTTAGAGAACTGAACACGTTGAAATCGCTTGACCTGCCCTCCCGCCACCACCTCTCATTGCATGACCTTCACCCTGAATACCTCGAGAAGATATTCCTCTCCACCTATGAGCGCAAGCCTGAAGGCTTTGAGAATCTGCTGGGGATGCAAGGCGTGGGGCCCAAAACCATCCGCGCCCTCAGCCTTGTATCCGAGCTGGTATGGGGAGTTGCTCCCAGCTTCAACGACCCCGCCCGCTACAGCTTCGCCCACGGCGGCAAGGACGGTATCCCCTATCCCGTAGACCGCAAGACCTACGACAAGACCACGGCCATCCTGGCCCGTGCGGTACGAAAGGCAAAGCTGGGCAATAGAGAGGAGATGGAAGCTCTCAGGCGCCTGCATAGGGTCTTTCCCCAACATGAGTAAGATCTCCGTTACAGTCTCCCGTATGAATATGCTACAAATCCTCCTAATCCCCCTTTGGAAAAGGGGGACTGAGGGGGACCTCTACTTTCCCCGGTCTGAGAAGCAGGATCACAACGACCACCAGCGCCAGGACCAGCGAAATGAGTAAGATACTTTTCATAGACTACGACGAAACCCTACACGATACCCACGCCAAGTTCGCAGTCAGGCTCGACGGCATATACGGGTTGAGTGCCGAGCAGTTAATAGATGCCTATCTAGCAGTGCACCGGGGAATTGTGCACCTGCAATATCCCGAAAGGCACGATGATTTCTTCTTTCATCAGAGGTTGCTCGCCGACTATTTGGGAAAACCTTACGACGAAGGTGAGGCTCAAAAGATAGCCAGAAGGTTCAAGGAGGCGCAGGAGGAGTGCTGGACGAACCCCACCTTCTTCCCCGAGAGCCTGCACTTCCTGAACAAGGTGAAGGAAAGGCACATACTCTGTCTGACAACAGGAGACTATGCACAGGAAAAGGTCGATGCCCTGGAGAAGGCCGCAGGCAGAAGCTATTTCAGCTACGCCTTTGACCATACACATCTGGGGATAAAGGGAGATAGAACCTATTTCGATAATGCACTTATGTCAACTAATTCCCTGCCCGATGATGCCGTAGCAATCGGCGACAGTCTGGAACACGACATAGCTGCCGCCAAAGAAGCAGGAATTGCCACAGTGTGGGTCAACAGAAGAGGCCTCTCTCCGATAGGCAACTCGCCCGATCCGGATTATGAGGCCAAGGACCTGCTTGAGGTTTTGGATTACCTTGAGAGCCTTTAGGACACAAAGTGTCATTGTGAGCCAAGCCGTTTTACAATCGCCATTATTGGAACCATTAAATGAGGAGGCACAAAGACATGGAAATCGCCACGTCAGGCTTCTACGAGATTCTATCGCCGAGATGCACCGTACTAATTTCGACCGTGGATAAGGACGGAAAAGCCAACGCCGCCCCGTTCAGCTTCGTAACGCCAGTTTCATCCGACCCGCCGTTGCTCCTCTTCGCCGCTACCCCTGCGAGGCACACCCTGGCAAACGCCAGGGAAACCGGCGATTTTGTGTTCAACATCGTGCCCGAGGAGCTGCTGGACAAACTCTGGACTTGCTCCAAGGCATTCCCCAAAGGTGTGAGCGAGATCGAAGAGGCCGGTCTAACCCAAAGAAAGTCAAAGCACGTCAGGGCACCCTCCATTGAAGAGTGCATCGGTTGGATCGAGTGCCAGGTTGAGTTCGAAAAGGAGGCTGGCGACCATATCCTGGTGGTTGGGAGAGTGGTGCATGCCGAATGTAAGGACGAGTACATGAAGGAAGGGCAATTCAATGTCTCCAAGGCCAAGCCGGTGATGCACATCAGAGGTAGAAGATTTGTTGCCGCTGAGCGAATCGTTCACGCCAAAGGGGACTGACAAACCATCAACCTAAGAACGGACACCGACATCACGTTCCTGGACCCCACTCCAGCACTCCCTTTTAACTCGATTGAATGACCTCGGTTCGTTGCGGCGAATAAGCCAACCTGCTACAATGGAATCCAGTCGTCGCATTCGAGCAGGAGGCGCCATGGATCACGAGCATCTCATCTATACCAAGGAAGAGGGCATTGCAACGATAACCCTGAATAGACCGCAAAAGCTAAACGCATTTACTACTGCTATGTACAGGGGGCTATCAGAGGCACTCGATGAAGCAGCCAGGGACGATGAGGTAAGGGTGCTGGTGATTGCGGGGACAGGGCGTGCCTTTTGTGTCGGCGCCGATGTCAAGGGTTTAGAGGAAGGGCTCGCGAAGCATCCGAAACCCTCAGCACAGCTGAAATCCTTGACAGACACGGTGAGAAAACTCTTGACTTTCCCCTTGCAGAGAATGGACAAGCCCGTTATCGCTTCCATCAACGGAATAGCTGCCGGCGGTGGACTCGATACTGCCTGCGCCTGTGACATCCGAATAGCCTCTGAGAGAGCTACGTTCTCTTCAATCTTTGTTCGTAGGGGGCTGGTGCCTACTATGGGTGGAACTTACTTCTTGCCCAGACTGATCGGGATAGACAAGGCCTGCGAACTCATCTGGACCGGCGATCTAATCGACGCCAGGGAAGCGGAGAGGATAGGTCTTGTAACCAAGGTCGTGCCCCACGATGAGCTTGAGGCCGCCACCTGGGAACTGGCCACTAAACTGGTAAAAGGGCCACCGCTTGCGATCGCCAGCGCCAAGAAACTGATATACAACAGTCTGGACACTGATTTAGAGTCAGCCTTAAAGGATGTCATACAAGAGTACACGGCGCTGAGTCAAACGGAGGACCACCGGGAGGCACTACGCGCGTTCCTGGAAAAAAGAGAGCCGGTGTTCAAGGGTAGATAATAACGCAACTATGGCCTGGCTCTCGTTCCTCGCGGCCCTGTCTGGAACTGAGGATTAATAATCAATGGCAATTGAGGAGCAGCCTCATAATCATCATGCAAGTGAAAGATTCACAAAAGTAGACCTCCATCTACACACCCCAGAGTCCAAATGCTATAGTGACCCCCTGACCACACCAGAGCAGATCATAGATGCAGCCCTCGCTGTTGGACTGGAGGCAATCGCCATTACCGACCACAATACCTTCAACAGCGTCGATGCCATCAGGAAGTTGGGGCAGGAAAAGGGGCTGGTAGTGTTCCCCGGGGTGGAGCTATCGACAAAGGGTGGGCATGTTCTTGCCCTGTTCGATCGCGAAACCCCTGTCTCCCAGTTAGATGACTTCCTCGACCGCGCCGGGGCCAGCGCGGCAGCAATGGGAGACGGCGCTTTCATTGTGGATAACGGGATCGAGGACGTCTTTCGTAAGATAGACGAGCACGGAGGAATAGCCATCGCAGCCCATATCGAGAGGTGGCCAACGGGTTTCCTGCAGACTACCGAGAGCCGCAGGGCCAAGATGAGGATATATAGCAATGAATACCTCACAGCCCTGGAGATCACGCAGCCGCAGAACAAAGGTCTTTGGAACAGGGGTCAAGTACGGGGTTACCCCAAGAGACATGCTTGCATCCAGGGTTCGGATGCCCATGCCCTCGACGAGATCGGCAGAAGACCAACCTACCTGAGACTTCCCAGCTTGGACCTGAGAGGGTTAAGACTGGCCTTCGACGAATACGAGAGTAGAATAAGGTTCCCCGAAGAGATGGCAGGGGATAGCTAGTCTATTACTCCCCTATTAGCAACGCCCTTCGCCCATCACGTCGCGGTATACCCAAACCTACCTGATAGTCACATCACCATTCGACGTTCGGATATAGAGCTCCGCCTCTCCAGCCCCAATTGTGCCGACGAGGTGATCTTCCCTTGTCAAAGTAGCCGTTATCACTAGTTCGCACGTGACCACGCCATTACTGGTCTTCGCATCCAGACTAATACTGGGCGTACCCGACAGCTCTACGTCCACTTTTCCATTGCTGGTAACCAGTCGGCTCCTTGTCCCAGCCGTCATCTCCCCACTGAACCAGATTTCACCGTTGCTCGACTCAACCTCGACCTCACCTTTCACATCCCATAAATCCACTGACCCATTGCTAGTCGAGATGACGCAAGTTCCTTCCATGGTGCCAATCTCAATAGCGCCATTGCTGGTCGTTCCATCGTAGGCACCCTTCACATCCTTCAGAACGATCTTTCCATTGGATGTGCGAAGGGTGCCAGCCCCCTCCATCCCATGCAGCTCAACGGAACCATTGCTGGTGTCAACTTCTACATAGGTGCTGGCTGGCGTAGTTATCATAATATCAGCATCAGCACTGCCAAAGAACCACCACTCCTTCGATATTTTGGCATCAATTGTTATCGTGTCGCCATCCTGGCTTATCTCATATTGAACTCGGGGAGCATCAGTCAGCGTTGCCTCAACACGCACTTCGTTGTCAGTGCCAGCATTGATCTCGATGCTCCCGTTCTCGCTATTTACAACAACCGTGGG
>DAOUTY010000047.1 GCA_030668425.1 Chloroflexota bacterium | reverse complement strand
TCAGACGTGGGGAAATTGTGCGCCCAGCTTGCCGACGGGCACACTAATGCCATTGTAATTAAGTATGAGGGCGAAATTGCCGACTACGATGTCACCGCTCTCAAGGCGGCGGTGTTGGGTGGTCTCCTGGAGTCGGTCACTGAGGAGCGGGTCAACCTGGTAAACGCCGGTGTCATAGCCCAGAACCGGGGGCTAAAGGTGGTTGAGCAGAAATCGGCGAGGTGTGAGAACTACACCAATCTAGTCTCTGTGGAGGTTACCACTGACATAGGTATGACAGCAGTGGCGGGCACGTTGATGAGAGGGGGGACACATATCGTCCGCGTCAATAACTACTGGATCGATATTGTGCCTACAGGCGGTTACTGGCTGTTCAGCGATCACCTCGATCGTCCCGGCCTCATTGGTGCGGTTGGTATGGTCGCGGGTAATGCTGATATCAATATAAGCTCGATGCAGGTAGGAAGGCTCGAACCCCGCGGTCAAGCGCTGATGCTGCTTGCCCTGGACAAGGAAATCAGCGAAGAGGCGCGCCAGCAGCTTCTGGCTATCCCAGACGTCTATACCGCTAAACTAGTGAAGCTTTAGCGGATGGCCCACTTCCCGGCCGTGCGCAGATCACCCGACGCCGGGCAACCTACGCAGTAGGAGTGCCCCGCTGGGTTGTCCTTACGGCTTCTAGCCAATGAGCCCCAAGCCTTTTCCCAGGAGCCATCCCAGACTGATGCATATGGGGAAGGTTATTACCCAGGTAGTTACTATGTTGCGGGCGACTCCCCATCTTACCGCTGAGAGGCGTTTAGTGGCGCCAACACCAATAACCGAGCTGCTTATGCATTGGGTAGTGCTCACAGGAATACCGAAGTTGGAGGCAGCTTCAATTACTGCTGCTGCTGCAAGCTCTGCTGCGGAGCCATGAACGGGACGGAGGGTGGTGATTCTTGTGCCCACTGTTCGAATCACCCGCCAGCCGCCGAAAGAGAGGCCCAGGGCGACGGATGCCGCAGAAGCTAGTATCACCCAAAGTGGAATATCAAACTGGTCTTTGCTGTAATAGATCATTAACCCCAGTGCGATGATACCTATGGGCATCTGCCCGTCGTTCTTGCCGTGAGCGTAAGCCACGAAGGCGGCGGCGGCGATCTGCACTTTGCTGAAGATACTATTTACCCTATCCGGGGCACTTCGTCGAAACACCCACATAATAATAACCATGAAACCAAAGCCGCCGAAAAAGCCCAAAAGTGGGGCGAAGAGGACCGCCAGTAGCACTTTGCTAAAGGTGCCCCAGACGATGGCGCCGGTACCTGCTGTGGCTATCCCTGCTCCCAGCAACCCCGCAACCAAAGAATGAGACACGCTCAGTGGCATCCCGTAGTAGGTGGCAGCAAGAACCCAGATTATGGCTGCAATAACCCCGGCAACCACTGTGTACAATGTAAGTGCTTCGGGCATGATAATTCCTTTGCCGATTGTCTTGGCAACGTAGGCACCAAATAACGCCCCACTCAGGGTTCCTGCGAGGTTGAAGAAGACCGCCATGATGACGGCGTTGCGAGGGGATAAAACACGGCTGCCGATAACTGTGGCTATGGCATTGGCAGCGTCATTTAGACCATTGGAGAAACCGAAACCAAGAGCAGCTATTATGATTACTATGAGCAGAAAGAGGGAATCATCCATGCTTGAGAACCACGCCCTCGAGGACGTTTGCTACGTCCTCGCCCTTGTCTGCAGCGGTTTCGAGGTGCTCGTAAATCTCACGCCACTTGATGACGTCGGCGATGGGCGTGTCATCGAATAACTCAGCCAGGGCATGGCGTATTATGGCGTCAGCTTCGTTCTCCAACCGGTTGATCTCAACACAGTGCTCCAGAATCTCTTTCATTTTGGAGCGGTTGCGGAGAAGAGGCACTGCTACGACTAGTTCGCTGGTCATCGTAACTAGGATGGCTGCCATCTCCCGTGCCCTGGTCGTCGGCTGCTCAATACGGTAGAGAAGCATGGCGTTGGCGGCGTCCTCGATGAAATCCATCACATCATCCAGTCTCTCAGTGAGAAGGGCGATGTCCTCGCGGTCGAGGGGTGTGATGAAGGTACGGTGCAACTGTTCCATGATCTGGTGGGTAATGGCATCGCCTTCATGTTCAAGCTCGGTGATTCGAGCTACTTTCAGGGGCACGTTAGTATAATCTTCCAGAAAGTCGGCGAGTTCCTTGGCGGCTTTCGCCACATTGGCAACGCTCTTCTCAAAGAGGTCGAAGAACTTCGGTTCCCTGGGCATTATTGAGAAATTAGGCAAAATACACTCCTCAGAGACAGCGAATACGTGGCTAAAAGATGCGCGGGAGCGGAGGGTGGGGGAATGAATGTGATAGAGTCAAGAATAAAGCAAGTGCTGATTCGCCTTTCAATCGCTGTAGGCAATATACGCCCGCCTTAATGTGCGCTGGTGACTTTGACTCCACTAGAATACTAGATTAGAGCAAGGCAATTGTCAATATCATTTTGACATTGGGATTCTCTGAAAAAAGCTTTACTCCTTATCTGGCAGCATAGGTGTAGATTTAGCAGCACTCTTTCAATTTTGCTCTGGATAGCTTAAACTACCCGCGAGCTACTTTAGTCTGGGTGGGGGTTAGATATGACACAACTACTGCGAAGTATAAACTTGGCCACGAAGTTCCAGATCTTGGTAGAGGTAGCTGCAAATCAACCTGATATACAGCAGAGAGACATCGCCGAAAGGCTCGACATCAGCCCTCAGGCTGTCTCAGATTATGTGAGGGAGCTGGTGAAGGACGGCTGGCTTGTATCAGAGGGGAGATCGAAATACAGGGTTACCAGAGAAGGCGTAGGCTGGTTGCTGAGGGGACTCAGGGAATGGCAAAGCTATTCTGATACTGTGCAGAAGGCGATAGCCAGCGTATCGGTCTCCGCTGCGGTAGCGGGCTGTGATATATCTGAGGGTCAAAAGGTTGGCCTGTTGATGCGGGATGGCCTGCTATTTGCTACTGCAGATTTGAATACTGGAGCTGGAGGAGTAGCTGTCTGCGATGCCAGGGAAGGCGAGGACGTAGGCGTATCGAACATCGATGGAATAGTGCCGCTCGACATAGGTAAGGTAACTGTTCTGAGGGTGCCCGGCATCCCAAAAGGCGGCTCGCGGCAGGCGGATTTCAACAGGTTGAAGAAGGTGGTCAAGGGCAGGCGGCTGGTCGGTGCCATCGGTATAGAAGCCCTGGTTGCGCTGAGGAAGGTTGGCATCGAGCCTGCCTATTTGTACGGTGTTAGAGAGGCTGTTGTTGAAGCAGCACGAAGCGGTGTATCTCCGGTAGTGGTCTGCGTGGATGATGACATCTCGGCTTTGCTGAGAATGCTGGAGGAGAAAGGCATAGACTATGAGATCCTGGATGGGCGAAAGACCTAGTTGTATGTAGGCATCTAGTAGATTTGCCATCCTGTCGAGCCTCAAATCGGCGCGGGGGTAAGAGTAAAACCCCAGAGCGCCGATTTTTCTATCTCCTTCGACTGTGGCAAAGCCCCGCGATTTCTTGAAGAAATCCCGCAGGGCATTGACAGTGCCAGAAACAAGATGGTATAATCCACAACTGCGTACTAGAATCCATAAATATGGATTTACTGGTCAATGAGGGAGAGTTGGCGGGCGGTGGATTGAGAGACAAGCTATGAGTAAAGAAATCGAGATGAAACAGGGAGGCTAGAAGTGTCAAGTAATGTCAGATCAACCACTATGATTAGCCTATTGCTGATATGCGCGCTATTGGTGCTCGCGCTGATGCCACTGGCCGCGCTGGCATATGCTCCATATCCCTTGCAGCCGGCAGATGCCGAGGTAGCGAATGCGCTGAACTATCTGCGTGGAGAACAGGGTGCGGATGGTAGCATAAGCGATTTCGCGGTCTCGGGCTGGGCGACCGTGGCGATAGCTGCTGCGGGAGAGGACCCGCACACCTGGGCTTTTGGTGGAGGGGCTTCTATAGTTGACTACCTTGCAGCGAACGCTGGAACCGCTGCCGGCGTGGCTGATTATGCCAGGATGGTACTGGCGGTAGTCGCTGCGGGAGAGGACCCGACCAGTTTCGGTGGTGTAGATTTCGTGGGCCTGATTGAAGGGGCTTACGACGGTACGCAGCTCGGTGATACAGGTCTGCTGAACGACGATTTCTGGGGGCTGATGGCGCTTATTGCTGCTGGTAAAAACCCGGGGTCAGAGATTGTCACAAACACAGTGGCCTTTATCAAGGCTAACCAGAACAGCGACGGCGGTTGGAGCTGGGGTGTGGGGGCTGACAGCGATGTCGATGATGCTGCGGCAGCGATAATGGCTCTTGTCGCGGCTGGTGAGCCTCAGGCTTCCACAGTTATCCAGAATGGTCTTTCCTACATGAAGTCGATGCAGATGGATAACGGCGGGTTCGAGTCCTGGGGCGCAGCCAATGCCGGCACAGATTCCTGGGGTATCGCTGCCATTGTAGCGGCCGGTCAGGACCCGACCGTCGCCAACTGGCGGAGTGGAAATGGTACCGACCCTGTGGATGACCTGCTGACATTCCAGAACCCTGACGGCTCCTTCAGCTGGCAGGCGGCCACGCCCCTGAATGTGGCGTGGATGACATCCTTTGCCATACCAGCGCTTTTGGGTCAGCCTTACCCGGTAAGCGTTCTGCAGCAGGAGGAAGCGGTTTCAGTCTATGTGAGGGTGGAGGGGCAGGATGCGACTTTCTGGAGCGGTGACGTGACTGTTATCGAGTCGCTCATAGTAGATGACCAGGGTGGTCTGCACTATCTGGCTGACCCAACTGTACTCGGGGCTCTTGATAAGGCTTCACTGGCTGGTGGTTTCCCGTATGTAGTGAGGGATTTTGGGTGGGGACTGGCCGTTCCCTCAGTAGGTGGCGAGGGCGATTGGGATACCGGTCCCTGGTGGCTGTACAGGGTGGGCTATGAGTTCGCTCAAGTGGGAATGGCAGACTTCATATTGAATGAAACGGCTCCTCCAGCTTCTCCTCATCTGGAGGTTCTATTCTACACAAGCAGCACTTGGAGCGAATTCCCGCTCAAGATATCCTTGAATATACAGAGTATTTTTGTAAATCAGGAGTTTATAGCCACTGTAACCTATTATGACGACGCTGCGGAGGCGTGGGTTCCTTTAGAAGAGGCGACGGTGCATTCCCATCAGGACTATTTAACTGGCCCTGGTGGAACAGTAGCGATATCCATTAGCCAGATCGGGACTTTTGAGGTATATGCAGAGAAAGATGGCTTCGTTCGAAGTGACAAGGCCGATATTACCGTGGTAGCAGTGCCACTGCCGCCACCGCCTGCGCCGCCTGCGCCCACACCAGAACCAACTCCCACGCTGATTCCGACACCTACACCTACGCTGGCACCGACACCTATGCCTACGCTGTCGCCTACACCTACGCCTGAGCCAACCGTTGCACCCACACCTACGCCTGAGCCAACGGCAGCACCGACACCTACACCCACACTGGCACCCACACCGGCGGATGAGACCACGACATTGCCTTGGGCTCTTGTTGGTGGAGTAATCGGTGCGGTGTTAGTCGTAGGCCTGGGGGGCTTTGTGGTGCTCAGGAGGAGGTAAAGCGGCGGGATGAGAGCTATATGAAGCGCGGTAGACTGCTGATTTCAGCGATACTATTTCTGCTCTGTGCCCTTGCCCTCAGCGGCTGCTCAGCCGGGACTCCGGGGGAGACGGGTGCTGACATAACCGTCAGAGTAGTGGCAACCCAGGACTTCGGTCAGGAGATTATGTTCGATGAGGCGCTGGGGGTACCGCCGGGGACCTCGGCTATGGCAGCGCTGAAGCAGGTGGCGGAGGTGGAGACGGCCTACGGAGGAGGGTTTGTCAGCGCCATAAATGGCGTTGGCTCTGAGCATGGAAGGGACTGGTTCATCTTTGTTAATGGCATGACGGCGAATGCGGGAGCGCTCGATTACACCCTGCATGATGGCGACATCCAGCACTGGGACTTTCACGACTGGGGCTTCCGCATGGCCATCCCCGCAAGCATAGGTGACTTTCCTGATCCCCTTGTACATGGCTATCAGGGGGAGGTTTCCCCTACGGTGATCGCTTATGAAGAGGGGTTGGAGGACAGCGCACAGGCTTTGCAAACCAGTCTGAAAGGGCTTGGCGTAGCTAGTGTTTCTACTCAAAACACCCTCTATCTCACGGAAAGCGACAAACGGCACTCGAACTTGATCCTGATCGGTACCATGGATTGTGACTTGGTAGCGGAGTTGAACCAGGTCTGGGACAGGCTGGGCTTCTTTGTTCACTTCGAGGATGGCGTGATGGTGTCCTACGACTCAGAGGGCGAGGTAACTGTAGAGTACGGCTCGGGCTGTGGGGTGATTCAGGCCAGTCAAAGCCCGTGGAACCCTAACGGCATCGGGGTCTGTGAGAACGTGGTCTGGATGGTGTCGGGCACCGATGAGGCGGGGGTAGAAAGCGCTGTGGATGCCTTGATTAACCGGCATGATGAGTTCAAGTACGCCTATGCTGTGGTGGTGGCAAATAGTGAGATAATCAAGGTGCCTCAGTGATAAACTTGAGATACAGGGAAAAGGGAACCGTAATCCACAGGCTGAATCCCTTTTGCAAGCTGGCGTGGGTTGTCAGCGTTTTTGTCCTGGCCCTCGTGCTTGATAATCCACTTTTCCTCTTCTTGTTGTTCCTGTCAACGCTGCCTCTGGTGCTAACGGCGAAGGTGTGGAGTGAATGGACCTCTTTCATGAAGTTCGCCGTATACATCTGTCTGGCGATAATAGTAATAAACGCTCTGGTCAGCTATAGGGGCGAGCATGTTCTGGCAGTAGCCCCCTTTAGCATCCCGGTGATGGGCACGCCCACGATAACCCTGGAGGCCATTCTCTTTGGTATTGCCATGTCCATACGGTTGCTGGCGATAATCTCCGCCTTTGCTATTATCACTCTGACCGTTAATCCCGACGATATGATGCTCTCCATGATCAGGATGAAGCTGCCCTATAAGTCAGTGCTGGTGACGTCGCTCTCCACCAGGTTTTTCCCCACTCTGATCGACGATGTGGAACGAATTAGCGATGTTCAGCGCACAAGGTGTTTAGAGCTCGATAAAGGAAGGTTACCTCAGAGGATTAAGAGAAGCATGTCAGTCATAATCCCTTTGCTCTCCAACTCCTTGGATCGAACGGTTCAAGTCGCGGAGGCGATGGAATCGAGAGCCTTCGGCAGCGGTACAAAGAGGACCTTCTACAGGGACATAAGAACGAGCCGCATCGATATCGTTACGTTGATACTTGCACTCTCTCCCTGTGCTCTTGGCATCCTCATGTTGATCTTAGGATACGGGGACTATCAATACTACCCGACTCTGGGGGGTATGAATCTCAGTGGACTGGAGTGGGCAATGCTGCCGATTCTGGCGCTTCTGGTATCATCGGTAGTTCCCCTGGCCTTTCTGAAGAGGAGGGTTGATCTTGATTAAGATAAGGGATTTGACCTTCTACTATGGAGATGCCAGCAGGCCTGCTCTACAGGATGTGAATCTTGATATCGAAGATGGCGAGTTTGTCCTGGTGACGGGCCCCTCCGGCTGTGGCAAAACCAGCCTTTGCCGGTGCCTCAATGGTCTGATCCCGCACTTTTATGGAGGAGAGATAGCGGGTGGGTTGGAGGTGCAGGGGCTGGACGTGATGAGGCACACAACCAGGGAGATGGCGACCCGCGTGGGCATGGTTTTCCAGGATCCGGAGAACCAACTGGTATCTATGGACGTGCAGCGAGAGGTCGCCTTCGGTCTGGAGAACTTAGCCTTTCCCAGGGATGTAATGGCCAAGAGAGTAGAGGAATCTCTGGACACGCTGGAGATCTCGGGCCTTCGTCACAGGCAGGTGCATGAGCTCTCTGGCGGTGAGAAACAGAAGGTTGTCATATCCTCTGTCCTGGCGCTGCATCCTGATATCCTGGTGTTGGATGAGCCCACTTCGGAGCTGGACCCCAAAGGCGCTGAGGACGTGCTCTCCATTGTGCGACGGCTCAATGACGAGCTGGGCATCACGGTCATACTGGTCGAACACCGGCTGGACAGGGTGGTCCATCTCGTTGACCGTATGATAGTAATGGACAAGGGGAAAATAATTGCTGATGGGAATCCCAGAGCGGTTCTGTCCAATGGCGACATTACCAGCATTGGTGCCGGGGTACCGCCCATAGTCAGGATAGTTCAGCGGCTGAGAGACAATGGCGTCAATGTCGATAACATCCCCTTGACAGTCAAGGAGGGGAGGGCGATGCTGAAAGATATCTTCATGGGGGCGAGGGGGAGCACCCTGTCTCATACTGAGAGCGCCGATAATGGCAGACCGGTAATAGAGATAGATAAGCTGTGGCATGCTTATCCCGAGGGGATCACTGCCCTGAAGAATGTAAACTTACGGATTTGTGAGGGTGAGTTCGTTGCCGTTATGGGCAGGAACGCGTCCGGGAAGACAACGCTGGTCAAGCACATCAATGGCCTGTTGAAGCCGACGAAGGGGAAAGTAATCGTCAGCGGAATCGACACGCGGAGGGCTACTATCGCCCAGTTGTCCAGGAAGGTCGGCTTTATTTTCCAGAATCCCAATGACCATATCTTTGCCGATACAGTTGAGGAGGAGATTGCCTTCATTCTGAAGAACCTGGGATTCGATAGCGGGGAGATCGCAGCGCGAATTGATGAGATGCTGGAGATGTTTGCCCTGAAAGAGTTCAGGAAGCGGTACCCGCGCTCCCTGAGCGGCGGTGAGAGGCAGAGGGTAGCTATGGCGTCTGTTCTCGTTGCCAGGCCCCGGGTTCTCATCCTCGACGAGCCAACCAGGGGGATGGATTACAGGCTCAAGAGCGAGCTGATGCGTTTCTTGAATGGATACAGAGAGAAGGGTAATACGGTGGTTCTGGTTACACATGATGTGGAGACGGTAGCGGAGCATGCCGATAGGGTGGTATTGCTCAGTGAGGGCGGGGTTGTGGTGGATGGCAACAAGCGGGATGTTCTTTCGCGGGCGCTATTCTTCTCGCCGCAGATAAACCGTTTGGTGCAGGCGTTTGAAAAGTATGGCGTTCCCAACAACATACTAACCGTTGACGAGGCACTGGATATACTGAAATGAAGAAGTGTAGCGTCGTGACTCCTGTCACGACGAAGAATCCGTTACCACAGAGTGGCAACGCTACTTTCGTTGAGATGCTGATTGGGTATGCTTGAATGAAGAAGAGTCGCTTATTCCTGGCGCTTGTCTTTGCAATAGGCGTAGCTGCTTTTGTTGTCCCTGCGGTTTCTTCAGGATCATCGAATGGTCTGGTGAATTGGGGGCTGGCAGCAACCATACTTGTTGTCCTGGCTATCCTGGCCTTCTTCTTCGAGTTCCAGGCGGCGGCCGTAGGCTCGAAGGAGATAGCGCTGGTAGCAATGCTGGGGACTATATCCGCAGTCCTGAGGATACCCTTTGCTGCCCTGCCCAGCGTGCAGCCGAGCACCTATCTCATAATCTGCTCCGGATACGTATTCGGGCCGGTGGCCGGGTTTATGGTTGGAGCGATGACAGCTCTCATCTCCAACTTCTTCCTCGGCCAGGGGCCGTGGACGCTGTATCAGATGCTGGCCTGGGGATTGTTGGGAGTTGCGGCTGGCTGTCTGCGGCGATTCAACCTGGGGAGGGTGTGGTTAATTGTCTTCGGCATCGCCGCGGGTTATGTATATGGCTGGATAGTGAACACATGGTACTGGGCTTCCTTCATATACCCCCTCACTCTGAGGACCTTCCTGACGTATCAGCTCACCAGCATATGGTTCGATACCTTCCACGCGATAGGCAATGCCGTCTTTCTTGGCCTTTTCGGTATGAAAACCAT
>DAOUTY010000200.1 GCA_030668425.1 Chloroflexota bacterium | reverse complement strand
GGGTAATCCTTTCCCAGGCTGGAGGTGACTGGCATCTTGATTTCACCACCATGCGTGGCAGCATCGAGGAGGACCTACGTCACCGGGATTTCACCATCAATGCTATCGCCGTAAACTTAGCCGAGATTAGAAATGAACGGTCCCGGGTTCGAATCATCGACCCCCTGGATGGACAGCATGACTTAAGCAGCAGGACGATTCGCGCAGCAAGCGAAGCCAGTTTTCAGCGGGACCCTGCACGTCTCATCCGGGCAGTGCGGTTCGCCGCAACGCTCGACTTCTCCATAGAACCATCCACCGAAGCCCTCATACAGCGCGACCATAAACTTGTGACAACAGTCGCCCCAGAGCGGCTTCGAGACGAGTTATATTACATCCTGGAGACCCCCAGAGCGTACCACTCTTTCCGCTATCTGGACCACCTGGGTTTGCTCGACCCACTAATGCCCGAGCTAACTATGGCTAAGGGGGTAACACAACCGAAGGAGCATTTCTGGGACGTCTTTGACCACTCTCTGGAGACAGTCGCCGCTGTGGAACGCTTGCTTCGACAGCAGCGTGGCGAACAGGAAGATGCCTTCCTGAACTCAGTCCCCTGGACACCAGATATCGCTCAGCACTTCGCCCAGCAAATCGCCGGGGGGCGAACTAGAGGAGCGCTATTGAAGCTAGCGGGGCTGCTCCACGATATCGGCAAGCCAATTACGAAAACAATAGAGCAAAGTGGAAAAATGCGTTTCCTGGGCCACCCCCAGGAAGGCACGGCCATGGTAGTTCAACTCATGAAGCGGCTGAGATTCAGTAACCGTGAGATAAAGATGGTGCAGCTAATGACCGAACACCATATGCGCCCTGGATACCTGGTGGGCGAAGAGATGCCGACGCACCGTGCGATCTACAGATATTTCCGGGCCACGGCAGAGGTGGGTATCGATACGCTGTTCCTGGGGCTCGCTGACCATCTTGCGGCTCGGGGGCCTACGCTCGACCCCGACGAGTGGCGAAAGCACACTGAGACGGTGCAGTATATGCTTGACAAGTGGTTCCATGAACAAGCTACAGTCGTTCCGATCAAGCTAATTGATGGTCACACCCTGATTGATGATCTTGGACTGGCCCCGGGTCCGCAGATCGGTGAGCTTCTGGAGGTAGTAAGGGAGGCACAAGCTGCGGGGGAGATAGAGACCGCTGAAGAAGCACTCGAATTAGTAACAAAGCGATTGGGGAGAAATTAGTGAACCGCAGAAATGCCATCAGGCTCACCCTTATCGCTCTCCTGGTTGGCCTCGCCCTGTCTGAGGTGCTGATCCCGAATGCGCCCAGCATGAGCGAAAGTAGCCCCGGCAACAACACTTTAGGGATGAGGCTTGGTTTGGACCTCAGCGGCGGCATTCACCTTGTCTACGAAGCTGATCTGACTGATATCGGCAACGAGACCGCTTCAGAAGCCATGGACGGCGTTGTTGATATCATTAGCAGGAGAGTCAACGCCTATGGGGTTTCCGAGCCGGTTATTCAGAAGCAGGGCGGCGACCGTATATCTATTCAACTCCCAGGGATCAAGGATATGCAGGCCGCTGTCAACCTCGTCGGCCAGACGGCGGAGCTCGACTTCAGAGAGCTAACCCCGGAGAGCTGGGAATTTGTCACACAATTTATCGATCAAGGATTACAACTTGATTATGAGACCCTTACCACAGAGGGCACAATAGAATGGATTCCGGCTACCGCAATAGGCAGTAATGGGCAAGAGGCCCATTTGACCGGCAAGTATCTCGAGAGGGACACCTATGTGGAGATCGACCAAAACACTAACGAGCCAAGGGTCCGCTTCGGATTCAACAGTGAGGGAGCGGAACTGTTTGCCCAGATAACAGGAAGGCTCATCGAGAAACCCCTGGGCATCTTCCTCGACGATGGATATGTCTCCAGTCCTACAGTCAAATCCAAGATCGAGGGGGGAACCGGGGTCATTGAAAACATGAGTCTCAACGATGCCCGGGACCTGGCCATCCTGCTTAATGCAGGTGCTTTGCCTGTTTCCCTTGGCCATTGGGACCGCGGCACCTTTCTCTCCGGTCCTGCCGTACAGGACGAGGTAGATCCCACCCTGGGTGCTGATTCGCTTCAGAAGAGCCTCATCGCCGGTGCTGTCGGCCTTATCCTGGTTCTATTGTTCATGGCGTTTTTCTATCGTCTCCCCGGCGTACTGGCGGGCTGCGCTCTGATAATCTACGGTATCTTGGTACTGGCAGCATTCAAACTGATACCCGTCACACTCACCCTCGCTGGAATCGCCGCCTTCATCCTGTCCATCGGCATGGCAGTTGACGCCAATGTGCTCATCTTTGAGCGTTTGAAGGAGGAGCTGAGGGCAGGACGAACCCTTGGTGGCGCCATCGAGGCCGGCTTCAACCGCGCGTGGACAGCGATTCGCGATAGCAATGTAACAACCCTTATCATCTGCGGCATCCTCTACTGGATGGGGAGCAACTTCGCAGAGCCCAGGGTGATGGGATTTGCCCTTACCCTGGCCATAGGCGTGGCACTCAGCATGTTCAGCGCCATCGTAATAACCAGGACTTTCCTGCGCCTGTTCGTAGGTACACGCATAGCGGGCCGTCTCTGGCTTTTCGGGGCACAGAGGTCCGAGCAAACACCAGGTTCTGAGGAGTAAAGATAGTTGTTTGACTTTGTAAGCAAAAGGAAATTATTCTTCCTGGGATCAGGAGTGGTGATTTTTATCGGCATTATCTCGCTGATAGTATCCGGGCTGAATCTCGGCCTCGATTTTAAGCCAGGGGTTACCATGACCCTGGTCTTCAGTGAGCCAGTGGAGCAGGAAAGCTTGAGAGCCGGTTTTGCCGACATAGGCTACTCTGGGGCAGTAATCCAGCACAGCCCTAAAGACGCGTTTCTCCTCGAGGACTTTGCTCCGGACACACAGGAAAAAGACCAGCTGGCGGAGGACCTTCAGGCAGAGTTCGGCACAACGATCAGGACAGCCGAATTTGCCTCGGAGGGAGTGGGGAACGGGACGCTTGCTCTCATATTCGGCAAAACAGTATCAGAAGCAGATTTGGGAGATGAGCTGGATAATCTGGGCTACGGAAATGTTACCTTCACAAGTGCCACGCTGGACTCTTTCCTAATCCGCATCGGTTTGCCTGAGGAGCAAGATTCCGAGGCAGTAGCCACCGATATTAGCGAGCAGGAACGGATTAAAGAAGAGTTGAAGGCTGAATTTGGGGCCGTAGACTACCTTGATTATGATTCCATCTCGCAGGCAGTAGCCTCAGAGCGAGTTCGCTACACGGGCTACGCGTTGCTCGTAGCCGCGTTGGGGATTCTCCTCTACATAGCCTGGTCCTTCCGCAAACTGGCCAGCTCCTTCCGCTTCGGGGTATGTGCTATCTTAGCCCTGGTGCACGATATCCTGATTGTTCTGACGATCTTCTCCCTCTTCAGGCTGGAAGTAAACTCCTTCTTCATCATCGCCGTCCTGACCGTCATCGGCTACGGCGTGAACAACATCATCGTTGTCTTCGACCGCATTCGCGAGAACAGGGGCCG
>DAOUTY010000159.1 GCA_030668425.1 Chloroflexota bacterium | reverse complement strand
GCCGCAATCAGAAAAACCTGCGAAATAACCAGACTGGAGAAAGCAGGGTAAGCCGAATGGTAATCATTCGACGATTGGGTTATATGGCTGCGACTACGCTGCTGGCATCGGGGTTCATGGAACGGTTGAGGGGCAATGCGGTCGTTACCCCAGGGGGTAGCCTGGAGCACCCGCTCCAGACGTGATATGAGCCGATGCTCCAATCCACCCGAGAGAAGGGGCAGCGCAACCGAACAACGAGTAACGAGTGACAATAGAGGCAAAATGGGAACCAGGGAATGTAAGCATATATGCGGCGAATCATCGCAGGGTATAGGTGAAGCAGGGAGGACCGGCGAGTGGCGCAGCGCGCGCCCTGTGATCGACCACGATAAGTGCACCCCGGCAAGGCAGAACAAGCCCGCGTGTTTCCTATGCTGGCTCTACTGCCCGGATGCCGTCATCAGCAAAACAATACCCGTTCAGATAAACCTGGAGTACTGCAAAGGATGCGAGATATGCGCGCAGGTGTGCCCAACACACGCCATAACCATGGTAAATGAAGAGGAGTTCAGTTCTTAACGTGGCAGACAGAAATGCCAGCGTGCAGATACTCGACGGCAATCATGCCGCAGCCGAGGGAGCAAAGCTCAGCCGTGTCCAGGTAGTCGCCGCCTATCCCATTACGCCCCAGTCGCCGGTTACCGAAACCCTCTCTGAATTTGTGGAGGAGGGTAACCTCAACGCTGAGTATGTTGCCGTTGAGAGCGAGCACAGCGCGCTCGCTGTATGCACTTCGGCCTCTATCGTAGGTGCCAGAACCTTCACCGCCACCAGTTCACACGGTCTGGCCTATATGCACGAGATGCTGCACTGGGTAGCCGGAACACGGCTCCCGGTGGTGCTCGCCTGCGTCAACCGTGCCATAGGAGCGCCCTGGAACGTACTCAATGACCAGCAGGACTCCATATCCCAACGGGATACGGGGTGGATACAAATATACGCTCGAAACAACCAGGAGATACTGGATTCGGTGATCCAGGCCTACAAGATTGCCGAGGCAGTCTATGTCCCTGTCATGGTTTGCTACGACGGTTACATCCTGTCCCACACCGAAATGCCGGTGGATATTCCGTCGCAGGAGGATGTGGATAGGTTCCTGCCCCCATATAAGCCGCACACGACACTTGACCCCGCCAAACCCAGGAACTATAACCTCGTCACCCTGGCAAATCCCAGGGTTAATGCTGAGGGCGTTTTGTGCCATGGGTATATGGAGATAAGGTATCTGCTCCAGGAGGCTTTGCAAAACTCGAGGGAAACGATAGCCAGGGTGGGCCAGGAATTCGGAGAACTATTCGGAAGAAGCTACGCCAAGATGTTCTGGGAAGACAGACTGGATGATGCTGATATAGTTATCGTAGCTATGGGCAGCCTGGCGATGGAGGCGACAGTAGCCGCAGACATGCTTCGAGAAGAAGGCCACAAGGCGGGTGTCCTGGGCTTGAGAGTATTCAGACCATTTCCAAAATCAGACCTGGTGAAGGCGCTGAAAAAATCCCGACTTATCGTGGTTTTCGACAAGAATATCAGCTATGGCCTGGAAGGGGCTACCTGCTCGGAAATCAAATCAGCCCTCTACGGAAGCGGCGCAAATGCGGTAGTACGGAACTTTATCGTCGGACTGGGTGGCCGCGATGTCAAGGCCAGAGAGCTTGCAGACGCGGTCAAGAAATCGCTGTCATCCATGAAGGAGGGCGTTCTAAACAACGAGTATCCTGAATGGATATGCGAGATTTGAGAGGGCATGGTCATTGAAAACTAACGCAGTCAACCTGACCGAGACGGAATATGTGCTGCCGGGCAACAGGCTCTGCCCCGGCTGCTCCGTATCTCTCGCCTATCGCCACATTCTAAAAGCGCTGGAGGGGCAGGTTATCGTGACAGTGCCTGCCAGTTGCCTCACGGTACTCCACGGCATGTATCCGGTAACATCGGTAACGGTCCCCTGCGTGAACACGCCATTTGCCTCTACCGGGGCATCGGCTACAGGCCTGATCGCCGGGCTAAAGGCCCTGGGCAGAACGGACTTGACTGTATTGGCTATCGCCGGCGACGGCGGCACGTATGATATAGGAATCCAGGCATTGAGCGGCGCAGCCGAAAGGCAGGACGATTTCATTTACATCTGCTACGACAATGAAGGCTATATGAACACCGGCAATCAGCGCTCAGGCTCCACCCCTCTGGGCGCTATTTCAGGGACTACACCCATTCTGGGCAAGCAGCAGAACCAGAAAGATATGACAGCGATAATGGAAGCACACGGCCTGCCCTACGTCGCTACCGCCAACGCCTCATATCCCCTCGACCTCTACGACAAAGTCAGGAAAGCAAGGGCGATAGAGGGAACCAGATTCATACACGTGTTCACCCCCTGCCCTCCAGGATGGCGCTTCCCTTTCAGCGACACTATCAGAATCGGTGATCTTGCCATTCAAACCGGGTGGGACATACTCTATGAGGTCGAAAACGGCGCTTTCCGACTTACCTCCGCCAGCGCATCGGTTGCGCGAAAAGGCAACCTGAGGCCAGTGCGAGAATTCCTTGTAGAGCAGGGAAGGTTCAAGAACCTAACGGAGGAGCAGATCAACCAACTGCAGGACCGGGTAAATGCCCGGTGGCAGCGTTGCCTGGACCGGGCAACCGATTTGTCGTAAGGCCAGCGCTCTTAATGGCCCAGAGTGTAAGGGCCAAAAAACTGTCGGGGGTGGATCGCCATGTTCGATAAAGATAAGATCGAGGCGATGAGCAGGGCCAGGCTCAAATGGGAGGAGGACATACTGCGGGGTTCTCGGGAGACACTACCGGAATCCCAGGACACGTTCACCACTATCTCCGGCCTGGAGATAAAGGGGCTCTACACCCCGGAGGACATCAGCGACCTCGATTACTCAAGGGACATCGGGTTCCCCGGTCAGTATCCCTTCACCAGAGGTATTCACCCCACGATGTACCGCGCCAGACCCTGGACCATGCGCATGTTCTCCGGCATGGGCACCGCTGAGGACACCAACCAGCGCTTTAAATACCTCCTGGAGAACGGTGAAAACGGCCTGAGCGTTGCCTTCGACTTCCCAACACTCGTGGGATACTGCACCGATAATCCCGAGTCCTACGGGGAGTGCGGAAAATGCGGCGTAGCTGTCGACACCCTAAAGGACATGGAGACCCTCTTCGATGGCATCCCGTTGGACCGGGTCACCACCTCCATGACTATTAATCCCCCCGCAGCGGTGCTGCTAGCCATGTACATCGTAACAGCCGAGAAGCAGGGGGCCGCCAAGAACAAGATCGGTGGCACCATCCAGAATGACATGCTGAAGGAATTCATCGCCCAGAATACCTTTATGCTGCCGCCAGAGCCATCCATGCGCCTTATCGTCGACACCGTTGAGTACTGCACCAAAGAGCTCCCAAACTGGAATACCATAAGTATCAGCGGCTACCACATCAGGGAAGCGGGGTCCACTGCAGTCCAGGAGCTCGCATTTACCCTTGCCGACGGGATCACCTACGTTCAGGCCTGTATTGAGCGCGGAATGGATGTCGATGAATTCGCCCCCAGGCTCTCGTTCTTTTTCAATGCCCACATCGACATCTTCGAGGAGATAGCCAAATACAGGGCTGCACGGCGTATGTGGGCCAGATTCATGCGGGAACGATTCATGGCAAAGAATCCCCGCTCGTGGATGCTGCGTTTCCACACCCAGACGGCGGGCTGCTCCCTCACCGCCCAACAGCCGCTCAATAACATCGTTCGCACGGCCTACGAGGCTCTGGCCGCAATACTCGGGGGCACCCAATCGCTGCATACCAACTCTTATGATGAGGTGCTGGCTCTACCCTCCGAGGAAGCCGCGACCATCGCACTCCGAACTCAACAGATCCTGGCCGATGAGGTAGGGGTCACCAACACGATAGACCCGCTGGCCGGCTCATACCTCATCGAAGCCCTCACGGACAAGATGGAAGAAGAGGCCACGAGGTATATTGAGGAGATTGAAAAGATGGGAGGAATGGTTGCGGCCATCGAGAAGGGATACCCCCAGAAGCAGATAGCCGATGCGGCCTACAAATTTCAACAGCAGGTAGATACGAAAAAGCGAACGGTGGTGGGGGTTAATAAATACGTCACCGACCATGCTCCTGTGGACATACTCAAAATCGACCCTGAGGTGGAAAGGAAGCAGACCGCAAGGCTCCAGGCAGTAAAACAGGAAAGGGACAACGAAAAGGTAGAAAAACGCCTGGGAGAGTTGCGCAACGCCGCCGAGGGACAGGAGAACCTGATGCCCTACATCATCGAGTGTGTCAGGGAGTACTGCACTCTTCAAGAGATCTGCGACGTCTTCAGAGGTGTCTTCGGGACATACAGAGACCCGGGAATGTTATAGGTGACAGACAGGCCTCGCAGTCAGCATTAACGGGTCCTGCTGGATAGTTTCCACGCTCTGTCCCGGCAAGAAACAGCTTATTCCAGCCTTGCGACAGCTACTCATCTCCCGTCGATGCCCCAAGTCGATACCCCAAAAGTGACCAACTTCGTGGCCAATTGTTACATTGCAATGCGAACTGTAACCGTCACATTAAAGCAAGTCGCCGTAGTTGCCGCTCGGGCATGCGGAAGGTATATGCTTAGTATAACTCGTATAGTAGGATGAATCCTAAACCT
>DAOUTY010000169.1 GCA_030668425.1 Chloroflexota bacterium | reverse complement strand
GCCAGGCTGGTCTCCAGCGAGCTGGAGATAACGCTGACCTCCAGGGAGATGGGCAAGGGGCAGCGCTACCCCATGGCGGGGATTCCCTACCACGCCCTCGACAATTATTTGGCCAGGCTCATCAACAAAGGCTATAAAGTGGCCATCTGCGAGCAGACAAGCGAACCCAAAGCAGGGAAGGGCATAGTGGATCGTGAGGTGGTACGGGTGGTTACCCCGGGGACCCTGATAGAGCCCAACCTGCTCGAACTTAAGACGAACAACTACCTGGCCTCCGTGGTTATCGAAGGTGAAGAGTCAGGGATAGCATACATTGACATAACAACGAGCGAATTCGCCACCACCCAGATTCCCGCCGAGAACGCTCCGCTTGAACTGGAGCGCCTTCATCCTTCGGAGGTGCTCATCCCCCGAAGTGCCCAAATGCCCCAGTCATGGTTCCAAGCGCCGGCAACGCAGCTCGACGATGAGTGGTTTGAGCTGGATACAGCGCGACAGACACTTCTCGACACTCTCGGGGCTGCCTCTCTGGAAGGCTACGGCTGCGCCCATCTTCCACTGGCGATAAGAGCAGCAGGCGCCATACTTGAATATCTGGGGCAGACTCAGAAGGGCGCGCTGGGGCAAATCAACAGCCTCGCTACCTATTCCACCGAGTCCTTCATGACACTGGATGCCCAAACACGGCGCAATCTGGAGCTATTCCAGAGCAGTCGCCTGGGATTGACCAGCGGCTCGCTGCTGTCCGTCATCGACCTCACCAGGACGCCGATGGGGGGAAGGCTGCTCAAGAAGTGGCTGGGGCAGCCACTTCTTGACACAGGAAAACTGGAGGAAAGGCAACAGGCTGTATCCTGCTTTCATTCACCGCGGCGGACCGAGGTAACAAGCCTCCTCGGCAAGCTCAGCGATATAGAGCGACTGATCAACCGGGTGAGGGCGGATATCGCTACTCCCAGGGAGTTGGTCGCCCTGCGCCGCAGCCTGGAGCAGGTCCCGCTGTTGAAGGCGCTGGTAGAAGAGGGGGATTTAGAGTGGCTCTATTCGGAGCTCAAACCCTGTGACGATATCGTGGCTTTAATATCCCATGCCATTGTCGATGACCCCCCGGCAACAGTGGCAGAGGGAGATGTGATAAAGAAAGGCTTCGCCAGTGAATTGGACGAGCTTCGCTCGACTTCATCGGATGCCAAGAAGTATCTGGCCGATCTGGAGAAAACCGAACGGGGCAGGACGGGGATCAAGTCGCTTAAGATGGGATATAACAAGGTATTTGGTTACTACATCGAAGTAACCTCCCCTCACATCCACAGGGTACCCGATGAATATATACGCAAGCAGACACTTGTAGGAGCGGAGCGCTACTTCACCCCACAGCTCAAGGAGTACGAGTCACTGATTCTCAGTGCTGAGTCCAGGATCGCCGAGCTGGAGAACGCTATCTTCCGCCAGGTTTGCCGCCAGGTGGGAGGGTGGGGCGACCGTATCCTGGGCATCGCTGCCGCTATCGCCCAAATCGATGTCCTCTCCGCCTTCGCCGAGGCTGCAGCAAGATATGGCTACATTCGTCCCAAGCTGACCACGGACGACTCGATAACGATCTCCAATGGGCGCCATCCTGTGGTAGAGCAGGCGCTGGTCGATGAGCAGTTTGTTCCCAATGACGTCCACCTCTCGAATAAAGATGCCCAGCTGATTATACTCACCGGCCCCAACATGTCGGGTAAGTCAACCTACCTGCGTCAGGTAGCAATTATTGTGCTCCTGGCCCAAATAGGCAGCTTCGTTCCCGCAGACTCGGCTACCATAGGGCTGGTAGACCGCATCTTCACCAGGGTTGGTCTCCAGGACGATCTGGTCACTGGCCAGTCGACTTTCATGATCGAAATGCTGGAGACAGCTAACATACTCAACAACGCTACTTCAAAATCGCTGATAATACTGGACGAAATTGGACGAGGGACTTCGACCTACGATGGGCTCTCTATCGCGCAGGCTGTGGCAGAATACATCCACAACCACCCCAGGCTGGGCGCCAAGACGCTGTTCGCCACCCACTACCACGAGCTGGTGGGGCTGGCGAACTTCCTGCCCCGCGTGAGGAACCTCAACGTAGCCGTATCGGAGGAAGGTGGTAAGGTAGTCTTCCTGCGCAAGATAATCCCCGGGGGTGCCGACAAGAGCTACGGCATCCACGTGGCGCAACTGGCAGGTCTGCCCCGAGCTGTGTTGCACCGTGCCGATGAAGTCTTGGCCGAGCTCGAAAACCACACCGAGGAGAAAGCAGCGCGGAGCGCACGCTGCCGGCGTGAAAAGCTCCCCACAGAACAGCTACCACTTTTCGGCCAAATACCCCCGGTTATAGATGAAATTCTCGCGATGGACGTCTCCTCGATGACTCCCCTCCAGGCCATCACCAAGCTCTACGAGCTTCAACAGAAGGCCAAGGAGTGAAGCAGCATTATCTTTGATTTATGTCACACGCAAGCGTTATACTATTATCGATGGGAGGGCAGCAATGCACAAGAAGATACTTGCTCCATTGGACGGTTCGGAGCTGGCTGAGGTAGCTCTGCCCTACGCTGAGGGGCTAGCGGCAGGCCTCGGTTCCGAGATCACACTGATACACGTTTGTAACTCAGAAAAGTCGGAGGACTACCACACGCACGAGGCCTACATCCAAAAAATGGCTGAAACCATAAAGCAAAGAGTCGAGGCGGAAGGAATCAAGGTTATGTCAGCCCACCTGGTCGGCCACACTGCCGAGCAGATTGTGGACTACGCCGACAGAGAGGATATCGGCCTGATCGTCATGGCAACCCACGGCCGTTCAGGCATCAGGCGCTGGGTTCTCGGGGACGTGGCCTCCAAAGTGGTTAGAGCCACAAATCGGCCAGTGGCGCTCATCAGGGCCGAGGGTGCCCGTCCCGACGTGCGTGAAACGGGCGTGGTGAGAAAGGCACTAGTACCCTTGGATGGCTCAAAGGAAAGTGAGGCGATAATCCCTCATATAGAGGAGCTCGCCTCCAGACTGGAAGCGGAGGTCGTTCTCCTTCACGTAATGGCCCCAACCTACTTTGTCTACAGCATCCCGGGTGAAACCATCCAAATGCCTTTCACCCCAGAGGATATGGAGCGGTTTAAGGCAAAAGCCGAACACTACCTGGAAACGGTGATCGCCGCACTGAAAAACAGAGGTATCAACGCAAGAGCCGAGGTAGCAGTCGGCGCCGCGGCCGATGAGATTATCAGGCTCGCAGACGAAATACAAGCCGATATAGTGGCTATGTCAACACACGGACGCTCCGGCATCAGTCGTTGGGCCTTCGGGAGTACCGCAGACAAAGTTCTTCACGCAGGGAACACCCCGGTTCTGCTGGTGAGGGCGCCAGACGTTAGCACAGAGTAGCTCATAGAATAATCGCGAACTCAACGGACCTCAAACGATAGACACACAAAGGGGGCAGGATGAAGCTCCTACCCTCTATAGCAGGTCCACCGCTCCTCGCAGAAAGACGGTGAGTCAGGTATAAAAAACCCTACTGGCGCCAGCGGAACAACTTAATTGTATAGTGCCAAGACGGACACAGTATATGATAAAAGTCTCAAACCCCCGGAAAGTGTCACCTTGATTCGCGCCAATTGCGCCGAAAGTCACGTTTCACTTATTACACGATGACTCCCTATTTGCCACCAGCCTAACGCCAGGTGCTGTTATAATGCCTATCAGGTGAACTCCTTATCTGCCTATCAGATGTTATGTCAATACCTGAAAAGGTTCTTTTTACCTGGAGCGGTGGTAAAGACAGCGCCATGGCTCTCTACGAACTGGAGATGACCGAGGGCTACGAGATAGCAGCGCTGCTGACAACCATCACAGAAGACTTCGACAGGATCAGCATGCACGGCGTTCGGACCGCTCTACTTGAACAACAGGCGGAATCGTTGCGCCTTCCCCTCGAAAAAGTCTATATCACCAGTAACGCATCCAACGAAGAGTATGAAGCCAAAATGAGGGACAAGCTTACGCACTACCAAGGCCAGGGTGTTTCCTCTGTAGTTTTCGGGGATGTTTTCCTGGAGAACGTGAGGGAATACCGGGAGAGTAACCTGGCGAAAATAGGAATGAAGGGAATCTTCCCTCTATGGGAAAGGAATACCGTCGAGCTCGCCCATACATTTGTAGATTTGGGATTCAAGGCTGTTGTGACGTGTGTTGACTCGGACGTACTCGACAGGAAGTTCGTGGGCAGAGTCTTCGATGAGCGATTTATATCCGAGCTACCCGACCACATTGACCCCTGTGGCGAGAACGGAGAATTCCATTCATTTGTGTACGATGGGCCGACATTCCGCGAGAGGATACCATACCGAAAAGGGGAAACAGTTCTGAGGGATAGCCGTTTCTACTATTGTGATTTGATACCCGTCCTGAGCGGCCAGTGATCAGTTACATTCTACGCTGAGGCGGATCAATATGGATAGCGAGGACAAGACGCCGAAGAAATCTC
>DAOUTY010000135.1 GCA_030668425.1 Chloroflexota bacterium | reverse complement strand
CCACACTGAGAGACCTGGACGGCATTCTTCATTTAGTCCCCAACGGTGAAATCACGGTGACCAGCAACTATACCAAGGTGTGGTCCAGAGCGAATCTGGATATCGGCGTGGCCTATAAAGAAGATGCCGACGAGGTAATGTCCATCATCAAGAGAATCTGGGAGGAAATGGCCGAAGACCCCGATTGGGGACCATCCATAATCTCCAAAGCCCCCTCGATTCTGCGGTTAAACGAATTTGGTGATTCAGCGGTCGTAATCAAAGTAGTAGGCGATACTAAAGCTATGCAGCAGTGGGGTGTTATGGGCGAGTTCAGGAGAAGAATCAAGAAGATATTTGACGAACGGGATATCGAGATACCCTGGCCGCATACGATGGTTTACTTCGGCGACATTCCCAAGCATGAAGTGCTTGAGAAGAGTATCACCGGCAGAGTCTCTCAGCAAAGGCCGAGCGAAGAACTTCGTCCTCCTGAAGAAATTATTCCTCCTTCAGCAGAGGAAGAAGGAGAGTAATAGCTGCCTTCCACTCAGATTCATGGACTGAAGGCCGTTTGGCAGACCCTCATAACCTATACCGGAGCACAATCGGGAAAGGGCAAGGGAACATCCTGTCCACACCTTCTACTATCCCGCATGCTTAATCTTGAGTTCCTACCTAACTAACAGTACAATTACGCCAGTAATGAGCGGAGGGGCAGCATGGGAAGTCTAGAAGTCATATACCTGGTTCTCTTTCTTGTCTTCCTTCTGGTATGCGCTTTCTTTTCCAGCGCTGAGATTGGCTTCATTAAATTGCAGCGAATCAGGCTCAAGCATCTACAGGAAGAGGGTGTTCACGGCGCCGACCGGGTAGGCAGGATAATGGAGCACCCGGAAAAATTCCTTTCCACTGTCCTAACCGGGATCAGCTTCGCTGAAACCATCGTCGTTTCCCTGGGAACGATTTTCATCGTCGCCCTGCTGGGCGAGGGACTGGGAACGCCGATAGCCATCGTGCTTATCGCCACAATACTGCTCATATTTGCCAAAGTGATCCCCAAGACCATCGCCGCACAGCACCCGGAGCGAATCGCTCTCCTTTACGGAAGGTCAATAGAGCTGATAACCAGTTTGCTCCATCCAGTCATAGTCGCGTTGAGCTGGATTATAGCGGGGATTACGCGTGTCACTCATTCAAGCACTATCCCCAAAGCGCTAATAAGCAGAGAGGAAATAGGCACTATAATCTCAATGGGTGAAGAGGAGGGGGTAGTGGACGAACATTCAGCCCAGATGCTGCGCAAGGTAGTCGGGCTGGGCGAGTGCCAGGTGAGTGAAGTGATGACTCCGCGCACCGAGTCCGCCTGGCTGGAGCAGGGATCGACGCTCGCTGATTTCTACAAGGTGTACGCTGCATCTCCCGCACAGCGTTACCCGATTTACGAAGAAACCTATGACAATGTGAAGGGTATGCTCTCCGTCAGAGACGTGCTCACCCCCCTGGCCCAGGGACCAATAGGGCCCAAAGGGGTAGTCACAGAACTCGCTCGCCCGGTCTACTTTGTTCCCGAGAGCAAGATGGTAGGGGAACTGTTCAGCGAAATGCGGGAGGAGGGGTATTTCATGGCAGTAGTTGTAGACGAATACGGGGGCTCCTCCGGCATAGTAGGTATCGACCAACTGATCGATGAAATCGTAGGAGAGGTCAATGAGGAAATCGTGGGAGCAACGAAGCCGTTCATGGTGGTTGGGGAGAGCACCTATAAAATACAGGGCGGCATGCGCATCGAGGAGGTGAATGAACAGCTCGAACTGGGGCTGCCCGAAGGCGATTACAAAACCATCGGCGGCTTCGCTCTTAATCTTTTTGGCCATCTTCCCAAAGAGGGCGAGCAGATAGACTATGAGAATCTGAGGATAGTGGCAGCCCAGGTTAAAGATAATAAAATCGCTCGGCTGTTTGTAACCAAAGAGCGGAAAACGGAGGAACCTGGCGACACTTCAAGTGAGGGGTCTTCTGGAAGGCAAACGGAGGAAGCGCAGAGCTAGGGCTAAAAAGCAGCAGCCCGCCCGCCATTTACTAGCTGCAAGCCCATGCCACAGACATCATCTGAAGCCTGTTGAATTCTCCTGTGCTTTCGACTACAATATCAGCACAATCGACTAAAAGGCTGGCCACCCTAACTCGAATCGTGGGGGGACTGCAGATTACACCGAATATCGAGCAAATCAGAGGCACTAGTGTCTCCGGAGCCTGAATAAATGAAAAAAGTCGCTGTTGTCACCGATAGCACGTGTTGCCTGCCAGTCGAGTTAATGGAGAAGTACGATATCTGTATCGTGCCCCTCGTGATAATCCATAAGGGTAACAGCTACCGCGATGGGGTCGACATAAGTCCAAGCGAAGTCTACCGGATTATGAGAAGAAGAAAGGAACTCCCCACTACCTCAACACCATCGGTGGGGGACTTCCTCAATGCCTACTGGCAGTTGAGTGAGAAGGCAGAGAGCATAGTCTGTATAACTCTCACCAGCTTACAAAGCAAGACCTTCGAAGCTGCGGTGACGGCCAAGGACAAGGCCGAAGAGGTAATTCCGGAGACGGCTATCGAAGTAATCGACAGCCGCGCCGTCGCCGGCGCACTGGGCTTTGTCGCCCTTGAGGCAGCCCGCATAGCCAGCCAGGGGGCTGAGCTTACCCAAGTAGTAAATGCTGCACAGAGCATGATCGGCAGGGTGAATCTCCTGGCTATGGTGGATACACTCTACTATCTCGCCAGAACCGGTCGCATCGGCAGAGCGCAATCCTGGGCCGGGTCGCTACTGAATATGAAGCCCATTGTTGAACATTCCCCCCAAGTAGGAGAAACAACACCTGTGGCACGCCCCAGGACAACTGCGAAGGCAGTAGAGCGCATGCTGGAGCTGATGGCAGAAAGAGTAGGAGACTCCAAAGTGCACGTAATCGCGCACCACGCCGATGAACCGGAGGAAGGGGAAAGGCTCAAAGCGGAGATTGCTTCAAGATTCGATTGCGTCGAACTCTATCTCACAGAGTTCACCCCGGTCATGGGGGTCCACGCCGGTCCCGGCGTACTTGCTATATCGTCCTATACGGAATGAGGGTTCAACTCAGAGAAGCGGGTTTATTAACAAGCAACAAGTCTGGTTGGGGAAGCATAGAGGGCGAACTTAAAGAGGTGAGAGACTCGTCCCACGAGCACTCGCGAACTAGCTTCAAGAGAACTAGCACCTGTGCTTGATGTCGCCAGCGACCTGCCTGGTCTGCTCCAGCAGAGAATGGATGCTCACGTCGCTCAATTCACGGGACAGCACACTGATAGGATTATCTTCGACCTCCACACCTGTGAAGACGTCCAGCATGCTATCGGTATCTATGTTGTCAGACATCGCATGAGCCCCCTCGCTTAACCCTTAGCCAAATCAGACCATTTCCCCATTAGTCGAAGCATGTTACGACAGAATCGTCTCCGACTGTAGTATATTCCGGATTCCTTATGACAGAGCATAGCCGGAAGCCGCGGCTTTGTGAATAGCCCATCAGTCCAAATTTGCTAGGAAATCGTACGGAGGCAATCGTACCTCCATAAGGATTTGCACTCACAAACCGGGAGTGCGACCCCTGTCTTGACACCAGGCCAAGCGGCCAGTTATGCTACTTCGTGGTAGCCGTGCTCTTCAAGTGCACCGCCGCCAGGCTGCACTTAGTTGGTTTGAACCCGGCCACGGGCCCGCTGATTCATGAGGGGCGCAGGGAAGCGTAAAAGGGGAAACATGAGCAAACTTTTAGAGAAGCTAGAGCGTATCTCCGAAGGAGGAGGCCAGCCTCTGGGCTTCGGGGCTGCTGCAAACAGAGCGAAAATATCGCCAATGGTGATCGTCGCCAGCGTGCCCGCGGGGAATGCCCAGCTGGCCACCATCGCTGTTGAGTCTGGCGTCGATGCTATATTGATGACCGCAGAGCATCAGAAGAAGAGAGACGAAGTATTGGCTCAGCTCAGCAGCGCCAAGATAAATATTCCCTGGGGAGTGTGCCTGGATAAGGGAACCAGGGAGGAGATTGAACAACTCATCGAGATGGGTTGCGACTTTGTGATCTTAGCCCCGGCCGAGACCCCGGCAGCAGTCCTGAACGAGGAAAGAATAGGCAAGGTACTTCAGATCGATGCTTCGTTGAGCGACAACTTGGCCAAGGCTATAAACCGCCTGTCCGTCGACGCGGTGCTCCTCAGCACAGTTGGTGGGGACGAAGCTGCCATCACCGTGCACGAGCTTATGGTCTACGAGAGACTGGCCGCCGCAGCGAGAAAGCACCTCCTGGCAGCCATGCCCCCCGCACTGCCAATAGATGATATTGAGAGCTTGTGGAGGTTGGGAGTGAGGGGAGTGGTAGTCGAACTGACAGCAAAGAACCCTGAACTGAGGCTATCTCAGGTTAAAGAAGCGATTCAGAAGCTGCCGACGAGAAAGAAGACTGGAGAGAGAATCAGCGCGATGCTACCTCTGCCCACTCCCCAGGCAGAGACGGAGCCACCCGAGGAAGAGGATGAGGAGTAGATTCAGCCCAGCGCGAAAGACACGATAATAAGAATAAGTATCATTATCCCAGCCAGTATTCCAATCCTCTTCAAATCAGCCCTCACGTATTGATAGCTGGATATCCCCCTCTTCAGTTCTGCTTGCCTTGGCACAGCCTTGGGGACCGTGCTCCTAACTGGCGCGGGCTCAGCTATACTCTGAGATGTGGACACAGAAACCGTTCCGGTTTGTTCAGAAGGCTTATCACGTTGTTTTTTCTTCTTCGCCTTGCTCAACTCCGAGTATCTTGCAGCTGTCTTGCGCGATTTTTTAGCCATCGTCTTTACCGTCCTCTTGAAAATGCCCTCTCAGATTCCTGCTCCCGGTTTCTCAACCATCACCTAATTCTATCCCTTAGCAGCTGACTTGACAAGTCCTCGCGGAAACCCAGCAGACCACCAAATAGACATGACCTCTGCAATGTGATAGACTTTCGCTTACCTACCGATGCGATAGACCTAGCCCGGGGGAGGTGCAGATGCGGGAGGCGATGCTCTGGGAGAAACTCACCGACTCAGCAGTTCGCTGCCACATCTGCCAGTGGCGCTGTGTAATCAGGCCGCAGAAGTTCGGCCTTTGCCAGGTGCGCCAGAATGTTGATAGTGTCCTACAAATCCTGAACTACGCCGAGGTATCCTCGGTCGCGGTGGACCCTATCGAGAAGAAGCCCCTGTTCCACTTCCATCCCACAACTCT
>DAOUTY010000175.1 GCA_030668425.1 Chloroflexota bacterium | reverse complement strand
GGAAGAGGTTAGCAGCTATAGGGTGGACCGCGTTGGAATGACGTTTGGCCTGGATGGCATCGCTATTCAAAACGAGTCTGGGGACGCTGCTGCCTTCGCCAAGTGCGTTGAAACGGTCAGTTCCAAGACTGATCTCCCTCTGATCCTCATGTCTACTGACCCCGCCAGCATGAGCGCGGCACTGGACAAAGTGGGTGCTGCCAAGCCGGCTATCTATGCCGCGACCAAGGACAATATTGACGAGATGATAGAGCTGGCCAAGAAGAGCGGTTGCCCTCTGGCGGTCCGCAGTTCGGACGGGTTGAACGAGCTGGCCGAACTGACGGAAAAGGCGGCCCAGGCTGGTGTGGGAGACCTCATTCTCGATCCCGGCGTTCGAGACTTAGCGGAGACGCTGGTCACCTTAACCCAGATCCGCAGGCTCGCCCTGGCTAAGCGCTTCGAGCCCGTGGGATACCCCGTAATCACCTTCCCTGGTGAGGGCGCGTCATCGCTGGATGAGGAAGCGGTTCTTGCAGCGCAGCACGTGGCCAAGTACGGCAGCATAGTGGTTATCGACCGTTTCTCGCCTGCCCTGGCCCTGGCTTTGATTACGCTGCGGCTCAATCTCTATACTGACCCGCAGAAGCCGATTCAGATGAAGCCCGGCCTGTATCAAATCGGCGAACCGAAGCCTGAAAGTCCGCTCTGCGTCACTACCAATTTCTCCCTGACCTACTTCTCCATAGCTGGAGAGCTCGAGAGCGCTGGCTGGCCGTCGTGGTTGCTGGTTTGTGATACCGAGGGCCTCTCAGTGCTCACCGCCTGGTCTGCGGGCAAGTTCGACGCTGATAAAATCGCCAAGACAGTCAAGGGGGAGAACGTTGCGGAGAAGATAAGCCACAAGAACGTAATTCTCCCCGGTGGCGTGGCGGTGCTGAGGGGCGAGCTTGAGGAGGAGCTACCCGACTGGAAGATAATGGTAGGGCCACGTGAGGCGATGGCTGTTGGCGGCTACCTCAAGGAGAACTGGCAGAAGTAAAGGCGTTAATATAGAAGAAGGGGTAGATTGCACTGTCTTTGGCTTTCTACCCCTTCGACAATTCAACTCGTGTTGTTCGGTTGAGGTTATCGGAACTGGCCATGACCTTAACATAATATGAAACAGGTTAAAAAACAGCGGAGCTTCAAATAGGTCAATAAGGAGGAGCAAGATGATCGGCATCGGCGAATGCATCCATATCATCGCGCAAAGTGTAAGAACAGCCGTCGAGAACCGTGATAAGGCATTCATTCAGGATTTGGCCAGGCAGCAGGACGCCAAAGGGGCCACCTATCTGGACCTCAACATTGGTCCCCAGAAAAAGGCCGGGGCTGAGATCATGCCCTGGATGGTGGAAACCGTTCAAGAAGTCAGCGATCTTCCCCTTTCGCTGGACACTACCAATCCGGTCGCCATGGAAGCGGGGCTTAAGGTTTGTAAGAAGACGCCGCTTATCAACAGCACGGACTCTACAGAGGAGCGTCTCAGCGCGCTGATGCCCCTGGCGGCTCAATATAACTCCAATATCATTGCCCTTACCCTGGCAAAAGGTGGGCTTCCTACAACCGCCGATGCCCGCGTGGAGCTTGCCGCTGAGTGCATCTTCCCTGCGGCCGCAGAGCACGGCATTCCTAACGAGCATATCTTTCTTGACCCTCTGGTGCTCACGGTGAACGGCAACCAGGACCAGGCGCAGCAGACTATAGAAGCGGTCAGGTTCTTTAAACAGATGACTGACCCTCCGCCAATGACCACATGCGGCCTCTCCAACATATCCAACTCCTGTCCGGCGGAAATTCGCCCTTTGCTTAACCGTGTGTTCTGCGTGCTGATGATGGGAGCCGGCCTCGACTCTGCAATACTTGACCCGCTGGATGACGAGTTGATGAGTGTGATACGAATCCTTGAGACCGGGGATGAGTCCACGCCGAAGGGCAAGCTCTATGTAGCCCTCTACAATGCCTACGTCAACATGGAGCAGTTCGACACTGGCAGTGCGGACACAAGCGATCCTGAGCTGAAAGACATAGTCAAGACCATCGCGATCTTGCAGAATGAGACGCTTTACGCCCACAGCTATCTGAGGATGTAATTTTATATTCTCAGCCGCTTTGTACTCAAGGGCAATTTATAATCCCCCTAAATCCCCCTTTAGGAAAGGGAGGAAGGGGGGATTTTAACGCGGTATTTCTGGAACGGCGGGGGAAGAGAGTTTACCTTCTGCCGAAGCCCTTCTCCAGTTGAGCGGCGCTGAGGTGGATCGTAGTTGGTCTGCCGTGAGGGCAGGTGTTAGGCTGCGAAGTACCTTCCAGTTGCCTTATCAGGTCCAGCATCTCTTGCTGGCTCAACGCCTGCCCTGCTAATACTGCGCTGTGACAGGCCAGCGAGATGGCTATCTCCTCTCCCCAATCAGTCTTCGCTCCCTCCCCGAGGAAATCCAGAAGCTCGGTCAGCGACTGGGCAACGTTCTGTCCCTGCAGCATGGCCGGCACAGACCGCACCAGGTAGGTTCGTTCCCCGAAGTGCTCGATCTCGAAGCCGTACTCGGCGAGCGCTTCCGCCTGTAACTCCAGCAGTTCCTGCTGGCGCACTGTCAGCTCCACGGGCACCGGCTGGAGCATCCCCTGAATCTCAACTGCCCTTCGCTGCCGCTGGTCGCGAATTCTCTCGAAAAGGACTCGCTCATGCGCTGCGTGCTGGTCGATGAGATACATCCCGTCAGGTCCTTCGGCGATTATGTACATGTTGGCTATCTGACCAATGACGCGGAGGATCGGCAGTGACCTGGCAGCGGGCTCGGCAGCAGGTTGTGTGGGAGGCGATGACTCAACCGCAGCCTCCTGAGCAGTGGGTTCGGGCATGATGAGACGCTCTGTGAAGGAAGCTGAAGCGGGTTGAGGTTGATGCAGCGTGTCCAGGGTAGGCGTGGGTGCTTGAGCGAGCAGGGTGGCTCTGACAGCCTTCTGCAGTGCGCCGAAGACCTCGCGATCGTGGCGGAATTTAACCTCGCTCTTGGCGGGGTGGACGTTGACATCTATCTCTTGGGGAGGCATGGCTATGTTGATCACGGCTATGGGATGCCTGCCGGTCATCAGCAGGCCGTGGTAGGCCTCCTCCAGGGCATAAGTGAGCATCCGGCTCTGCACCCAGCGCCGGTTGACAAAGAAGCTCATGTAGCTCCGTGTGGCGCGGGTGAGCGATGGGGGGCTGACGAATCCGGTGACCTGGGGTAACAGGGGGTCTTCACTTTCATCGCCGGCCTCTACCTGGAGCATCAACTTGGCGTTCTCCACCCCGTAGATTACCGCCAGCACCTCTCTAAGGCTGCCGCTGCCCGGTGAGCGGAAAGTGGTGCGCCCATCGATAATGAGGATGAACCTCACCTCGGGGGAGGCGAGGCTGTACTGGGTAACGATTTGGCTGATGTGCCCGTTCTCGGTCGCCGTGGACTTGAGGAACTTGAGGCGGGCGGGGAAGCTGCGGAACAGGTTGCGCACGGTGACCGTCGTTCCTGGAGGGCAGCCGCGCTTGGTCTTTTGCAGGACGGCGCCATCTTTTATATTAAGAAAAGTCCCCGCCAGTTCGTCCCGGCTACGGGTGACCATGGTCACATCGGAGACAGCGGCAATCGAGGGCAGTGCCTCTCCCCTGAAGCCGAGGCTGGAGATGCTTTCCAGGTCGTCGGTCGTTGCGACCTTGCTGGTGGCAAACCGCTCGAAGGCGAGGTCTGCCTCCTCCGGTGGTATACCCGCGCCGTTGTCTACCACCCTGATCAGCCGCACTCCGCCACCCTGTACCTCGATGGCGATCTGAGTAGCGCCGGCGTCCAGCGAGTTATCCAGCAACTCCTTGACCGCCGCCGCCGGCCTCTCCACCACCTCCCCCGCGGCGATCTTCGCCGCTACCTCAGGGGAAAGGACTTTGATGGGCATGATTGAATTTTTTGCTACCTATCCTTCTGATTTCAGGGCACTAATGGCAATTGTATATTGCTTTATTGCTTTGGGCAATGGTCTTGTCTTACTGACATGGTGATTACCATCGTGATCTTTCGTCAAATATGCATAGCCGAGCCGTTCTCCTTTGTCATTCCAGCTCAGGCGGGAATCCAGATTAATGAGTGTTTGGATTCCTGCGTCCGCAGGAATGACTGAACTGTTGTGTGGGTGTAGCGGAGCGCAACCGAAATTTATCCTTTTTAATTTGTATGTTGG
>DAOUTY010000080.1 GCA_030668425.1 Chloroflexota bacterium | reverse complement strand
TCTCTGAGGCATGCCTTACAATGTCCGCAGGGGTAGAAATAGCGGTGAACCACCCTGTCCCCCACAGCCAGGGGCTGGCCTGCCGAGTCGGTGGTAACACCCTCTCCCAGCTTGGCCACGGAGCCCGTCATCTCGTGCCCAAGGATTGCCGGGAGCGGCGCACCAAGGGCGGTGAGGTTCAGATCCCCACGCCACTGGTGGAGGTCCGAGCCACATATATTGGATCTCGATACCTTGACCAGAATCGCCCCTGGCTCCGGTTCGGGCACCGGATACTCCTTGATCTCCATAGGCTGGCCGAACCCCTTGTAGACTGCTGCTCTTCCTTTATCAACCATGGAACAACCTCCTTTTAATACTCAAAGAGCGATTTGATTTTAGTTAATACGACATGAAGAGCTTCAATGCCTCTTCAATTGAAAATTCTTAAACGCTTTCACTACCTCGGTAACCGCCTTTTCCACAGGTATTCTCTCTATGCTTGAGGCCCCGACAAAGCCTGCTGCCTCTGTATGTTCATAAAGATACCTGGTATCCTCGGGAGTTGCAATTTGCCCCCCGTGAGCCAGACAGATAACATCTGGGTTTGCTTTCTTGGTCGCTTCAATCATCTTCTGCACGCCGGCAGCCGCGTCTTTCAGAGGCGACGCAATTGCGTCAAAGCCAACCAGTCCTCCGGCGGTTCCTCCCGCATGTGGAACCATGCAATCGACACCCGCTTCAGCCATTGTCCGTGCATCTTGCGGGAAGAAGACATACGCCATGGTGAATACGTCCATATTTCGAGCAACTCGTATAAGTTCGATCTCCCTGGAAAACCCTATGCCCTGGTCTTCCCTGTCCCTGCGCCAGTTTTCGTCATCGAAGAAGCCATATGTAGGGAAGTTGATTATACCTGAGAATCCTATATCGACAAACCTTTGCACCAGTTCGGCAAGGTTTTTAACACCGGGAGGCTCGGTTACATCGATACCCCCGATGACAGGGGTTTCTTTTACCACGGCGTCTATTTCCTCGAACATCTCCAGGGTTACCTGGTTGGAGTTCTCGACCATAGTAGTCTGAAATCCTCTTATTCTTGCCTTCCCTGAACTGTAGACCATTATCAGGTCAGCCCCTCCGAGCTCGGCGCACTTGGCTATGATGCCTGCGCTGCTACCAGCGGCGATGATAGGCTTTCCCTCCTCACTGGTTTTCCTGAGCCTTCTTAAGATTTCCTCCCTGGTAAATCTTCGCCCCATCCTATATGCTCCCCTTCATCATCAGCCTGCCAAAGGTATCAACCACCCTTTTGGCAAACTCATCATCGTTGATGTGGGCATCGACCTCCACAATCTCGATACTTTCCTTTACAGTGTCCTTGATCACTTGTGCAAATGCTCCGTCGGCCTCGGGGTCGTAGAAATGCTGGCCCGCTTTGTCTACCACCGAAAAGCCCTGCAGTGGAATGACTATGGCAACGGGCCCAACTGCCCTGTTTGCCCTTTCAGCCAGGATTCTGGCTGCTTTCCCGACTTCCTCTTTGGTCGTTCTCGCCAGTACCCTATCGGGGCCGTGGGCATGTAGTATTCTATCTTTATATTCGGCGGGAACGGTCTCCTTTGTTCCCGTAAAGATGAGCATGTCCAGGCCGCCGGGGACTATAACCTGGGGAAGCCCCTTTTCACCTGCGAGCTTGAGCCTGTCCTCTGCCAGTGATTCCGGCAGGTGGTAAGTTATCGGGACCATCACCTCGAAGGTCGTTAAATCTATGATGCCGCTGATTCTGCCCTCTTCCATCAATTCGTCCAATACCTGGGTTTTCGAGTGGAATACTATGGGATCGTATCCCCTCTCTTCTAAAAGCGGGTTGATCTTCATGGCCGCGGGTGTGGTTACCCCGAGAGCGGTTATCCCGATCAGAGGTTTAACATCCCCCTGCACTTCGGCTTCCACCATGCCCACAATCGCCCCGGCTGCACTAGCCAGCGTCTGTCTCATTACGGAATTGAGACCCACTATGTCCGCTGGGGTCTGCATCATGGCGATGTCCTTGGCACCGACAAATTGGAGTTCAAACCATGTACTAACCATGAGCTTGGGTACGCCGATGGGCAGTACGCTCATGGCCGAAGTTCCAATGGCAGTTCCCGTTGACCCGCCGAGGGAGATTATGCCATCCAGCTTGCCCGCAGAGTGCAGTTCCTTAACGATCTTCTGCACCCCTCTTATCATTACGTTCGTTGCCTCGGTTCTGTCGGCGCCTTTCTCCGCTGCCTCGACAAGTTCCCGTAGACTCTTGCCGCCAGCTCGGGCGACTTCCTCCCGGGTGATATCAGCCTTTAGTTGAGGTTCGCCCAGGACACCAACATCTATGACGAGCGTGTTGTGCCCTTTCCGCTCAATTTCATCCTTGATGAATTTGGTTTCCTTACCCTTCGTGTCCAGGGTCACCGGAACCACGATTGTCTTGGGCATCGTTTCCCTCATTGTGTTTTCGTGCCTACGCTTCAAATCTGGCGCGCAGCACGCGCGCCGCCATGGATCGCTCCCCATATCTTGCCTAGCTCCACACAGTCACCAATGGTGTACACCTCCGGGATTTCGCCCCTGAGTTTCTCTTCGAGTTCGCTGTTGGGCTTAAAACCTGTAGCGAGGACTACGGTATCTGCCTCTACTATTCGCCTATCCCCGCTTATGTCGACTGCAGCCACACCTTTGTCGGTGATCTCCTCGGCTGTCGTGTTAGCGAGCACCTCGACTCCAAGCTCAGCCAGCTTGTCTAACAGGTAGAACCGACTAAACAGGTTCATATCATTTGCCACACCATATGTCATCTCAACGATGGTTACCTTCTTGCCCTGCTCTGCCAGGAACCAGGCAACTTCGGCTCCGACCTCCCCGCCTCCCACCACGGCGATTCTATCGCCAGCCTCCCTTTCACCGAGCAGTATCTCGCAAGCCGTGGCGACATTTCCACCTTTTATCCCTGGGATATCAGGAACAATATGGGTGGCGCCTGTTGCCAGAATGGCCACGTCAGGTTTCAGCTCTTTGATCCGTTCTGGGGTGGCCTCTCTTCCGAGTTCGATTTTCACGCCTGCCTTCCCGGTTTGATTCTTGAGGTACTCTGCCAGGTGTTTGAGCGGCTTCTTGAACAGGGGTGCCGAAGCTGGCGCTAGCTGGCCTCCCAGGCTTCCCTCTTTTTCATACAGGGTTACATCATGGCCCCTGAGCGCCGCAACCCTTGCGGCCTCCATGCCCGCTGGGCCACCGCCGACAACGAGCACTCGCTTGACCTTGGTTGCTGGCTTGATTTCGTACTCTCTTTCTTTTCCCAGGGCTGGATTTACCTGACAACCTATCCGCCACATATTGGAAATGCTGCCGGCGCAACCCTCATTGCAGTAGAGACAGGGACGTATGTCGTCCAACCGCCCCTCAGCTGCCTTTCTCGGTAGCTCGGGGTCGGCAAGCAGAGGTCTGCCGACGGCGATCAGGTCCGCCTTTCCATCCTTGAGGACCTCTTCGGCTAGTAAAGGGTTGCCGAGCTTGCCGGCGACAATAACTGGTATGTTGATAACCTTCTTGATTTCCGCAGCGAGTGGCACATTGCATCCCTCGGGCATCCCCATCGTGGGAAAGATCCTGCCATACCACGGTGGTGACTCGTAGATGCCCGCTGAAACGCTCAGGGCATCCACACCGGCGGATTCCAACCTCTGGGCTATAAGCTTATTGTCCTCCAGGGTCAACCCTCCCTCTATGTACTCGTCTCCGCTGAGTCTGAAGATAATGGGGAAATCAGGGCCTACTGCCCCCCTCACCCCTTCCACGACCCTGAGGGCGAATCTCATCCTGCCCTCAAAATCTCCGCCGTATTCGTCGGTGCGCTTGTTGGTGTAGGGAGACATAAACTGCGTAATAAGATACCCGTGGGCCCCCTGAATTTCGACAGCATCGAATCCAGCGGTTCGGGTAATTGCGGCTCCGAAGACAAACTTGCCGATTAGCCCCTCGATTTCCTCGATGGTCAACTCTCGGGGCATTTCTGCACCTGTGGGCAGGCAGGGGATCGCTGAGGGCGCAACGAGCTGTTGACCCTCGGCGCTGGTCATCGATGAGCCCTGCCTCCCGGTATGCTGTAGCTGGGTAGCGATCTTGGTGCCATAGGGGTGAACTGCTTCCGCTAATTCGTGCAAGCCCTGGACGAATTTCCACTCATCTGCCCTGATGGGATTTGTGCCCGCTTTCCCTACCGGCCAATCAATGCAGGTGTTCTCGATTATTATTAGACCCACTCCCCCTTTGGCTCTCTCCACGTAGAAGTCAATCAATCGGTCGCTCACAGCGCCGAACTCAGTCCCCAGTTTTGAGTTCAAGGCAGGCATTACTATCCGGTTCTTGAGCTGCAATTTGCCTATCTTGATAGGCTCAAAGAGTTTTTCTGGCTTGGTCATAGCTGCCACCCCCTGTATTAGTCCACCATTATCTGTCCGCCATTCACATGAATGGTTTGACCCGTTATGTACCGGGCGGCGTCAGTAACCAGGAATGCCACCACGTCGGCTATGTCCTCCGGCTCCGCCAACCTACCGAGGGGGATACTGCCCTGATAATATGCTGCCGCCATTTCCCACAAGCCCTCGTGCATCGGAGTATTAGTTGGCCCTGGGGCCACGGCATTGACGTTTATCCCATAAGGGCCCAACTCCATTGCCAGTGACCTGGTGAGTGCCTGGACGGCTGCCTTTGATGCGCAGTAATCTGCGCCTCCACCGGACAGGTTACATACAGAAGCCCTCGAAGATAGAGACGATCCCACGTTCACAATCTTACCGCTTTTCCGCTCAATCATGTGTCTGGCTGCTGCCTGGGAACAAAGAACAACCCCTTTGAGATTTACATCAAATGTCCTGTCTAATTCCTCTTCTTGGATGTCCATGACTGAGTTTCTGGCAATGATTCCGGCATTATTCACCAGGATATCGATCTTGCCGAAGCCCTCGATTGTCTTTTGCACCATTTGTTCCACTTCTTTTTTACCGGTCACATCCGTTTCAGTGGCGATGGCTCTGCCGCCTGCGGATTCGATTTCACCTGCCACCTTATTAGCCCCGCTCACCTCTTTGTCTGCAACCACCACGCTTGCTCCCGCCCCAGACAGGGCCAGCGCTATGGCGCGACCTATTCCGCTGGCCGCCCCGGTTACTATGGCTACCTTGCCGGTGATGCTGAATAGCTCGGAAACCCTGTTCATTTCATCCGGCCCTCCCTCCGACGAATTCTATTACCCGCTCAAATCAGACCTTTTTTCGTGAAGTAGATGGTGTATCCGGCGACGGTCATTGCCAGGTCGAACTCGCTTAGCTCCAGCCCGAAGCGGCTGGCAACATGGTCTCCCACCCTGCGACTGATGGCTTCTGCTGCCTCTCCTTCTTTCAGAGCGTTGAGGATTATATCTCCGAGGGCGCGGGTGTTCTCTTCCGCTATTGAGATCAGCTTATCCGGCTCCCTTCCGATTCCGCCGTGTGAATAGAAGAGCATCTGGGAGTCCAGCTTCCTCAACTTCTCCATGGTCTCCAGGTAAAGCTCCTGGTCGAAGCTGGGTGGGGCAACAGCGGGCAGCGGAAATGGTTCGGCGCCCTCGCCGGGCAGCCCCAGCGCCTCACCGCAGAAAATACCCTTCACAGTGTGGTCGAAGATGGCTATGTGGTGGGGTGCATGGCCCGGGGTATATATGATTTGCAGTTCTCTGCTGTTGACGGAGATTACCTCGCCGTCCTCCGGCACCTTTATCTGGCTTTCTGGGACGGGGAGGATAGACCCAAGGCTGGCCTCGAAGTCGGGGCCAAAGACATTCTTGGTGCTCTCGATCAACCGGGAGGGGTCGACGGCATGTTTCAGACCAGAAGGGTGAACGAGCACTTTCGCCTGGGGGAAAAGCTGTGCCAGCGCACCCGTACCCCCTGCGTGGTCGACGTGGATGTGGGTGGGGATGATATAGGCCAGGTTCTTCATCCCCAGGTGGCTCATCCCATCGCGGATCGAGGGGACGGCAGCCGCGGGGCCGGGCTCTATCAATATCTCCTCCGATTCCTTGATGAGATACACTGCAAAGACAGTGGTCATCCCGGGTATCGGAGTCTCAAGCCGGTAAACCTTATCAGCTATTTCCTCTATATGTGGCATAGCCTTCTCCTGTTTGGTACCTCGAGGGAGGGATTCTCTGGTTGACACATTATCCTACTCAAATGTCGCGTTGTAAAGCCTCTATTGGGGAAAGTGTTAGATGATAAAAAATGATAGGGTGGACGACAAAAAAGGGTAGGGTGGACGACGTCGTCCACCCTATCAGCACTTAGGTAGGTGAAATGAAATGGGCCCCACCATCCCAGACGGAAACGGTGGTGGGTTTCGCTGCGCTGCACCCACCCTACGCTGCTGGTGATAACACAGGTGGCAAACGTGTTGGGGGAATGCCGGACGTAGGGGCGACCCAACGGGTCGCCCCTACAGGCTATTCGAAATAGGGGCGCAGTCTGCTTAGTAGTGACTTCCTGAAGAGCCCCGGGATCGCGCCGTGAGCTGCTAGCAGCAGTTTGGAGCTAGATGGCACAACGGTCTCGAAACGCTCTTTCTCTATGGCCACTCTTATACTCCTGGTGATTTTTAACGGCGACGTTGTGCATTGATCGCGGTAGTATTCCCCCAATTTGCTGTCAACCGTGTCGAAGATGCCCGTGCGTATGCCTCCCGGCACGATCACCCCGACGTGGATTCCTTTGCCCTTCAACTCGTAGTATAGCGCTTCTGAGAAGGCATAGAGGGCAGCCTTGCTGGCCGCATAGGCGCTGGTTCCAGGCACTACAAGTTTGCCGCCGACCGAAGCTATGTTTATGATGACGCCCTTGCCTTGTCTCTGCATGACTGGAACCACTGCTCGAATCAGTGCCACTGCCCCGTAGTAGTTGACGTCCATATGTTTCTTGAATTCGTCCTCGGAAAGGTCATTGAAGAGTTTCACCGTCATTATGGCAGCGTTGTTTACCAGGATATCGATACTTCCATGGCGCTCATATACTGCCTGGACCATCTGGCTGACCTGTTCAGCATTGCTTATGTCGCAGGCTTACGCAGTCGATGCTGGTGCGTATGTGAGAACTTCATCCAGGGCTTTCGCCAGCCTGTCCTCCTTGATATCTACAAGTACGGGAGTGCATCCATGCTTTGCCAGTTCAATGGCGGTCGCGTTGCCGATACCGCTCGCTGCCCCGGTGACTATAGCAGTTTTATTATTCAGATCCATTGTTAAATCTCCTACCAGGGAGTTCCTGGGCTAGCCTTAGTAGCCCAGGTCTTCACCAACCAGTACTACCTCTATTCGCTGCGGCCATGTCTGGCACTCGACTATCACCGTGTAGGTGCAGTGTCTGATGTCTTTGCAGTCGACACAGATCCCGGTTGTGCCGCATGGCGTTGGCGGGTAGCCATGTTGATTCTCCAGCCTGCGGGCGTTCATAGGTGCTGCCACTTCC
>DAOUTY010000191.1 GCA_030668425.1 Chloroflexota bacterium | reverse complement strand
GCATCAGGGGTGACCTGATGTCATGAGAGTCCGTGCGAGGAGCGTGAGCGCCGAAGCAATCCCGCAGTATGGTATGAGATTGCGTCGTTTTGCTCGCAATGACAAAGTAGCGTCGTGACTCCTGTCACGACGGAGAATTCGTTGCCACAGGAGTGACAACGCTATCCTTTTGGGACTGCCTGAATTGAACGCTTCTAACGGGCATGCACAATGTTCAGGAAATCGGCGTGGATGGCCTCGTTTGAGGCGATGATGGAGCTTTCATCTACGCCCGGCGGCCTCCCCTCCCAGTCGGTCGCTACCCCGCCGGCCTCAGTCACCAGCAGTTGGCCGCAGGCAATCTCCCAGGGGTATACCAGCAGGTGGAAGTAGAGGTCGAGCCGCCCGCAGGAAGCGTAGGCCATCCCCAGGGCTGCGGAGCCCATGATCCTGAAGGCGTACATATTCGGCCAGAGGCCGGTGATGAACTCCAGCAGCTTCTTCCCTTTCTCATCGACATAACCCAGGTCGAGGCCGATGAGCGAATCCTGAACCCTCCTTTTCCCGGAGACCGAGACGGGATTGCTGTTGAGGGTTGTGCCTTTACCTTTCTGGGCTGCGAATAACTCGTTGCTTAACGGGTCATAGACTATGCCCAGCAGGACGTCATCGCCGCTTGTTAAGGCGATGACGGTTGAGAAAAAGGGTATGCCGAAGGAGTAGTTGTTGGTCCCGTCCAGGGGGTCGAGAATCCAGGTGTAGTTTGAGTCCCCGGTGATGGGCTCTGATTCCTCGGAGAGAATGCTGTGGTCGGGATACTCAGTTTGAAGGAAAGATTTGAGGCTATCCTCCGCCAGCAGGTCCACCTCGGTGACGATGTTGGCTCTCCCCTTGAACCGTATCTGTCTCTCTTCTCGGAAGTGAGCTTTGAGTATCTCCCCGGCCCCCTGCGCCGCCATGATGGCTACATCAAGGGCTTCCTTCCCGCTCCGGGATAGTGGCACGCCGGTCATGGTAGCCCCATCTTCTCTTTGACCTCTTTGATCGTTTCCTTAGCTATGACATGGGCGCGTCGGGCCCCATCGGCAAAGACCTCATCTACGTATCCCGGCCTTTGGGCGATTTCGGCCCGCCTTTCGCGGAAAGGTGCGAGGTCTCTGTTTACTCCCTCGGCGAGGATATTCTTGCAATCGACGCAGCCGATTGCCGCTCCCCGGCACTGTGTGGCGATCTCATCCAGGCGATCAGGGTTGTAGAAGTGGTGCAGGCTGTAGATATTGCAAACCTCGGGGTGCCCGGGGTCGTTGCGATACTGGCGGGCGGGGTCGGTGAAGGCAGTTCTTATCCTTTGGGTGGTTTCCTCCGGTGAAGCTGCAAGCTCGACATCGTTGTCGCAGCTCTTGCTCATTTTTCTTTCCCCGTCGAGCCCAATGACCATGGGGAAGGTGGTGAGTTTGGCCTTGGGTTCAGGGAAGACCTCGCCGAATAGGTAGGTGAAGCGGCGCACTATGTCCCTCGCCATTTCCAGGTGAGGCAACTGGTCTTCGCCCACGGGTATGGTGTCTGCCTTATAGAGAACGATGTCGGCTGTCATCAGCACCGGATAGCCTACCAGCCCGTAGTTGACGTTGTGAGGCTGTAGCTTGACCTTCTCCTTGAAGGTGGCAACGCGGAGCAGCCAGCCGAGTGGGGTCACCATGCTGAGCAGGGTATGGAGTTCCATCACCTCGGGTACGTGTGACTGGATGAAGAGGATGCTCTTCTCAGGGTCGAGCCCCGCTGCCAGCCAGTCGAGCATCATCTCACGGGTGTTCTCCTTGAGCAGGTGGGTATCCTCGAGAGTGGTCAGAGCGTGGATATCAACGATGCAGTAGATGCAGTCGTAGTCCTGCTGAAGCTTGACATAACTCTGGATTGCTCCAAGGTAGTTACCTATGTGCTGTTTGCCTGTGGGCCTGGCGCCGGAAAAGACACGACCTTTCATTCAATCTGTACTCCTTCTCTATCCTAGTGGAGTGTACCATAGAAAGGGGGTGGGGACAAGGTGAATGAGACCACCCTCTCTGCTGCCGGACGCCGTTCGTGGTGAGCCCTCCGGCTTCGCTCAGGACAGGCTTGGCGAAGGGGCGATGAAGCAATCCAGGAGGTTGGGGCACAGGGAAAGACTATGAGATTGCTTCGCTGTGCTCGCAATGACATGGGGCAGAGGGCTCGCAATGATACATGGAGGATAGGATTATGGGTAGGGGCACGGCATGCCGTGCCCCTACCCGTTAAACGTAGCGTTGCCACTCCTGTGGCAACGAATTATCCGTCGTGACAGGAGCCACGACGCTACGTGTAGGGGCGTTCAATTGAACGCCCCTACCTTTGCGCCTCACAATCGAACAGGCTATAATGGCCGTGCCTAGGACTGGGAGGTTTCAGGTGATCAGAAGCTTCAACGGAAAGACGCCCAGGGTAGCTGAATCCGCCTTTATCAGCGAGGCGGCATATGTTATCGGCGATGTGGAGATAGGGGAGCACTCGAATGTCTGGCCGGGCGCAGTGATCAGGGGTGACTTCGCTGCAATAAAGATCGGCAGCTATGTCGATATCGAGGACAACTGCATGTTGCACGCGGGAAACGATATGGAGATCAGCGACCGTGTGATCGTGGGACATGGCGCCGTGGTGCATAGCAGTAAAGTGGGGAGCCAGGTGCTCATCGGCATGAACGCAACCACTTTACATAACTCAGAGGTTGGCGACTACTGTATCATCGCCGCGGGCTCAGTGGTCACGGAGGGCATGATAATACCTACAGGTTCCTTTGTTGTCGGGGTACCGGCTAAGGTCAAAGGCCCGGTCACCGAGAAACAGAAGGGCTGGATTGAAGGGCATTAGAACTTCTATCCAGACCTGGCGAAGCAGTACAAGAAGGAAGGGCTTTGACGGCTCACATGTGCTCGGGGGCGGTCATCCCCATGAGCCCGAGGGTCTTGGCGAAGACGATTTGCGCCGCCTTGACCAGTTTGAGCCGGGCCCGTGTCAGTGCCTCGTCGTCGGAGACGACCCTGGATTGCTTGTAGAAGCTGTGGAACGCGGTTGCCAGGTCCTGGGCGAAGTGTGGCAGGTGATGGGGTTCGAGGTTTTTCGCCGCGAGTTCTACTAGCTCGGGCAGCAACACCATCTTGCGAATTAGATTGAGTTCAGCATCGGTGGTGAGCAATCCCACATCTCCGTCGGAGTATTTGATATTCCTCTCCTCGGCAAGGCGCTGAATGCTGGCGATGCGGGCGTGAGCATATTGAACGTAATAGACCGGGTTTTCGGCCGACTCGCGCTTTGCCAGCTCCAGGTCGAATTCCATCTGGCTGTCTGCGGAGCGTGAAAGAAGGAAGAAACGGCAGGCATCTGCCCCTACCTCGTCAACGAGATGGCGGAGGGTGATAACCTGCCCGGCGCGCTTCGATAGCTTGCCGTCGCTCAGTGTGACCATCTGGGCGATTATTATCGCCAGCTTAGCAGGGTCGATCCCCAGCGCGATGAGAACCGACTTCATTCGGGAGACGTGCCCCTGATGATCGGCTCCCCAGATGTTGACCACCTTGTCGAAACCGCGCTCCAGGAACTTGTTGTAGTGATAGGCCACATCCGATGCAAAATAGGTGGGAATGCCGTTGCTGCGCACGAGGACGTTGTCCTTGTCCTCGCCGAGCGCGGTGGAGACAAACCACTGCGCTCCCTCTCTCTCCTCGATGTGGCCGCCATCTCGTAGCAGGGCCATTGCCCGTTCGAACTGACTGTTCTCGTAGAGGCTGTGCTCACTGAACCAGACATCGAAGCCAACGCGCAGATACTCAAGGTCAGACTTGATGGATTTAATAGCCTTGTGCAGGGCGATCTCTCCCAGTTCCCGAGTCGCCTCCTCGGGGGGTAGGGCAAGGAAAACATCACCTTTTTCAGAGACG
>DAOUTY010000053.1 GCA_030668425.1 Chloroflexota bacterium | reverse complement strand
TGGGACCTTCTTCAGCACAGTCGGAACAAGACTCCTGACCAACTTCTCCGACTTCGACCCCGGACTGGACAAGATTAGAAACTACCTTATGGTGACCAACGACTGGTCCGAGCAATAATTCCTCGAGGTCAGTCAACGCCTCAAGAACTACGATTACAAGATTGACATCGACCGGGTCAATTTAGAGGAACTGCGCGGCTTCCTTATGGAGAAGAAGGACTTTTTGATACGTATTCTGGAGAACCCCACTTTGCTGGAACACGAATCATTCACAGAGCTTCTGCGGGCGGTCTTCCACCTATCGGATGAATTGGAGTTTAGAGAAGACATCAGTCAGTTGCCGGATACAGACTATCAGCATCTCGCCAACGACATAAAAAGAGCGTATATCCAGCTAGTCCACGAATGGATAGATTATGTCAAATATTTGAAGGGCAACTATCCGTATCTCTTCTCACTCACTATGAGAATGAACCCCTTTGATCTGGAGGCATCCCCTCTGGTGAGATAGCCCATTCTTATGTAAACTGCCAGGCAGACGAGGACGTCAGAAATCGGCTCTAAGAGCCACTCGTATGCAGCAACCGAGGCAAAGCCTTCAGAAAGCTGCCCCTCCTTGCCGTTCGGCGCCAGCTTGATTAGTCGCACTATTGCTGTTGCCAGGAACGACGTCACATCCCATGCTTTAAGTTAATTGGGGGACTATTTACCTATCTATAGTCGCACAAATGAACCATTGTGTACCAAGCGAATGACGTGCTAACATCGTTTACGTCATTGTAGCGTGTTTATCAGTTCTTGAACCGAAGAGACGAGAAGGAGATACATGGGAGCCGGCAGTAAGGATATGCGAAATAGGCCTCGTTCCAGTGCTGGTGACAGTAGCGCGCGCAGCAAGGCGCGAGAACAGCTACAGTTGACCGAGGAGAACTACAGAACCATCTTCGAGAATTCAGCCGTCGCCATAACCGTATCTGACGCGGGTGAGAACATAATTACCTGGAACAAGTTCGCCGAGGTCCTTCTGAGAATGGGCAGAGACGAACTATATATGAAACCTGTCAGCTCTCTATATCCAGAAGCGGAGTGGAAAAGAATAAGGGCACAGAATGTGAGACAGAAGGGTATACAGCACCACTTCGAGACCAAGATAATCACTGGGGATCAAAAGATCATCGACGTTGACTTATCCCTGAGCGTGCTCAAAGGTCCGGAAGGAAAGGTCAATGGCTCAATAGGAATCATAGCAGACATCACCGAACGCAAGAAAGCGGAAGAGGCGCTACGGCAGAGCGAGGAACTGTCAAGAGGCATGATAGAGACCGCTGAAACAGGGATATACCTCTTGCAGGATGGGCGCTTCCAATATGTCAATCGCCTTCTGGAAGAGATATGTGGCTACTCGAGCGATGAGTTGATAGGGACATACTCTCTTGGCTATGTTCACCCGGAAGATAGAGAGATGGTCAGAGCGAAAGCGATAGAAGTCCTGAAGGGACAGAGTAACCTGCCGTATGAGTTCAGGTCCATAAGAAAGGATTGGGAGACTGTTTGGCTCCTGGACAAGGCCACTTCTATCAAGTACCAAGGGAGGCGGGCGGTGTTAGGAACGCTCATGGACATTACTGAAAGGAAGATGGCTGAAGCGGAACTCATCGACTCAGCCAGACAGATGGAGACACTCTACAATATCGGTGTCACAGTGAGCCGAACCCTGAACCTAACAGAGATGCTGGAAAGCGTCCTCGAAAGAGTGTTGGCGCTGATGGAGATAGAGGCGGGGGGGATATTCCTGGTTAATGCGCAAACTGACGAGCTGGTTCTCAACACTCATCAAGGCTTCTCAGAAAGATTTATCCGAGATGTGAAGAGAATGAAGGTTGGCAAGGGCTTCGCAGGTCGAGTTGCCCTGACAGGGAAGCCACTCATAGTGGGGAATATGACTGCTGACGCTAGATTCGACCCGATAGTCTTAAAGAGAGAAGGTTTCCAATCTCTTTCAGCTATACCAATAATGTCGAGAGAGAAGGTTCTGGGGGTATTGTGTGTTTGCAGCTATGGGCCTCGGAATTTCCCGGATCGAGAGGTTCAACTATTGGGTACAATTGCGAATCAAATAGGTGTGGCAGTCGAGAATGCACAGCTATATGAGAGGACCGTGGAGATTGCTTTCACTGACAGTTTGACCAGTCTTTACAACCGTCTATACCTAATGGAGCAAATAGAGCGAGAGTTTGCACGTGCCTCAAGAAGTGAGTCCGCTTTCTCGGTGATAATGATCGATTTGGACGGGCTTAAGACAGTAAACGACCGCTTCGGCCATTACGGGGGCGATGCCATCTTGAAGGAACTGGGAAGGATCATCAAAGCCGGCACGCGTATTTCGGATGTTGCCGGTCGGCTGGGAGGGGACGAGTTCATGCTGCTCGCTCCCGAAACGGACAGTTCGGAAGCCTGCGATATCGGCGAAAGGATCAGATCTCAGGTAGAGCAATATCACACTGAGCTAGATGGCGAGGAATTGAGAGCGAGTATAAGCGTCGGCGTAGCATCATACCCGTCTCACGCTTCTGATGTCAAAGAGCTTCTTCAAAGGGCCGATGAGGCCATGTATAATGCCAAAAGATCTGGGAAAAACCGGATTTGCCTGGCAACCCCGTTGCCAGGATCAGAATGTAGCAACGCAAAGAATCAATCCCCCAATATAGCGGCGACAGCCTGATCATCCATAAATCCTCCACATCACGTTCCTAATGAGACGAAAGTCACAGACAAGGAACGTTTCCATATCCTAAGATAAAGGTGACAGGAATATGGTAAATTTGCGAAGCACTGCATTCAGCGAATCTCCAGTCAGGTTCCTGCAATATCGAGACGCAGGTGGTGGAAGTATGAATACGGCATCAAAAAGAAAAATGGGTAAGGAGAGAGACGAAGCGCCACGCCCCATGCTCACGATGAGAGAGGCATCCCGCCTGCTCAGTGTACACAGTAACACGCTGAGACGGTGGTCTGCGAAGGGCTTGATAAAGGAATACCGCATCGGCCCTGGTGGCCACCGGAGGTTCAAGGCAGAGGACGTTGCCGCCTTAATCCTGGAACAACCCAGATACCGCCAAGCGAAAGCAGGTAGATTGATCCGCCACTAGCAACAGCGCCATCAGGAAGACTACTTAAGCAGGGGCACGGCGTATGCCGTGCCCCTGCACTTATCAATATGCCACATGGTTGGAATGCCCCAGCACCTCTCTCCCGTAGAGAGGACATTCTTGACCCCCTTTTGACATCGCCCTAATAAGTCAGGTGCTCACACAGCCTTCTATACTATGCCCCCCCACATGTTATTGCTCCCAATGGTCATCAGGAAATAATAGTAAAACAAACAGTGATTACACCATACCTAAAACCGATTGCATGACTTATCTTACTCAGCACTTAAACAATAGTTGACTGCGATTATCTATTATTCCCGCATCGTGAATCTGCCAAAGCTGTAACTTATAAGTGTAAGCTGGTTGAAATTCGCCATCCTACAGGAGGGGTATATGAGCAAGGAAGAAAGGTACGATATTGTAATCATAGGTGCGGGTCATAACGGCACGACCACGGCCGCGTATCTGGCCAAGTGTGGACTGAGCGTCTGCCTGCTGGAGGAAAGGCCGGAGTGCGGTGGATCGCAGGAAACCACAGAGCCCATCGCGGGGGTGCGCATCCAGCCACATGCCATCGCCAACTACGGGGGCTCGGCCCCTGGCTGGGATCAGCTGGAGATGTGGAGGTATGGCTTCCGCATGGACTGGAAAGCCGGTGCGTATGTACCTCTGGACCTGAACAGATACATGCTTACCACCGACGGTCTGTCGAAGGTGACCGATGTCGATAAGATGGGATGGGGCAAGATCTGCGGCATGCTAACCGAGCCCATGTTCTTCAAGGACCTGATGCGGGCCACCTTCTGGTGCCCGCCGCATCCCCCTCAAGTTGAGCTGAACGAGCACACCATTCCATTTATGCAGGTGTACAAGCAGCACCAGCCGGACATGTGGACCAGGGAACTACTCGAGATGACGATGTTCGACCTCATGGACGAGTACCTGGAGACCGAGCCCTTCAAGGTAAACCAGGCGTACATAGCCCTGGTGTCAGGAGCGCACGGCCACATGGAGGGGGGAGCCATTCCAGCCTTGTGCAGCGTGGCAACCGTCCTGCCACCCGCCGTCGCCATGCCGGTGGCCCCGCGCGGGAACATCCACGGCTACTATCACGCCCTGTTGCGTTGCGCCATAGCGCACGGTACCGTAGTGCGGACCTGTTGCCCGGTGGAGGAGATCATTATCGAGCATGGGCGTGCAGTCGGGGTGCGGCTGAGGGACGATGCCACCCAGGGCCCGAAGAAGATCTGGGCGGATAAGGCGGTAATCAGCGCCGTTCACATCAAGCCCACCTTCCTCGAAATGATCGGGCCGCGACATCTGGACAACGGTTTCCTGCAGAGGATAAAGGACCTCAGCCTCAAGGGTGGAAGCCTCTACATGGCCCATTTCCTTACCCGTGAACGGCTTCACGTCCGCCCCAAGTACCAGAAGGACGACTACAAATATGAAGACTACGGGTCTTTCACAGGTCCGTTTTACCCTATGGACTCGCGACAACTGTACTTCGAACACGTGACGGAGGTGCTCGGGCACCAGCGCAGCCTCACCATCCCTCCGGAGAGGGCGATGTACGGCATGGTTGCCAGCGAGAACTACGCTGAGTGTCATCCCCAATGTACGCGACCCGGCCTCCATATCAATGGCCCCTTGTTCATGCTGGTTCCGACACCGCAGTACAATGTGGATGGCATCGAGGCCATGGAGGACAAGGCCAAGTGGGATGAATACATGCGAGTCGCGCTCAGCCAGGTAGTAGATAACATCGATTCGGACAACCTCGTCCAAATTTTCTCAGACGGTCCGTGGGACCAGGAGTTCCGCAACACCGGAATGATGGGCGGCTCATGGTACGGAATCCGCTGTGACAGGGACCAGTGGTGGAACGAGCGTCCCTTGCCCGAACTAGCACGTTACCGGGTGCCGGACATCGAAGGCCTTTATCTCTCTCACCAGTCATCAGCGCACCCCGGAGGACTGTGCCTGATGGCTGTCGGCTACAACCTGATGCATATCCTCATCGAGGATGGCATCGCCGAGCCCGGCGACTGGTGGTACGCTTCACCGTGGTACATTCCAGAAGAGGGCAAGATATCGGCGATACCGCGCCGCCCGGCATCAGCGGCTACTCAGTGAGACCAGCAAGGAGGAAAGATATGCAGAAAAGAGAACTGACCGGCCAGCCACACCCCCAGTGTTTCTTCTCTGAGTTCCCCGCTGAAAGCGACTGGGATGCTGTTATCATCGGGGCCGGACCCAATGGGCTGATGACAGCAGCCTATCTCGCCCGTGCGGGCTTAAAGGTTGCTCTGGTCGAGCGTCGCTATGAGGTCGGTGGTGGGCTCGCCACCGAGGAGATCCTCTTCCCGGGCTACTACTCAAATATACATGCCATCTACCACCTGATGGTTGACTACATGCCCGTGGTCAAGGACTTCGAACTCGATCGTCATGGTCTCGTATGGATCAAGCCCAACCTCCAGACCGCCATGGTCTTCGAGGACGGCGGCTCGCTGTTGCTGACACGCATGATCGAAGACACCGCCGACTCCTTCCACAAGTTCTCACATAAAGACGCCGTGGCCTTTGGCAAGCTTATGAGAACCTGGCGCCGCATAGTGAGCGAGATACTGGCTCCAGCTACCTATATACCTGCTATGTCTCCCATAGACATCAGTGTCGCTATGCAGCGCACCGACATCGGCAACGAGATGCTCGAGCTTGTAGAGCAAAGTCCGCTGGAGGTCATCAATAAAAATTTCGAGAATGACCGGATAAGGGCTCTTCTGCTGTACGTCAGCTGCATGTGGGGGCTGGATCCCAGGGAAACAGGGATAGGTTTCTACGTCCCGCTCCTTCTCGACCGCGGAATGAACAAGTGCTACCTCCACGGCGGTTCACACAAGCTGGCAGGTGCCCTGGCACGCGAGATCGTCCGGGCTGGCGGCACCATCCTGGAGTCTTCCGATGTCACCAAGATCAACATGAACAACGGCCATGTCTCCGGCATTGAACTTATGGAGGGCCGGACCCTCAACAGCGAAGTCGTTATATCCAGTCTCGACCCCCACACCACCTTCCTCGACCTCCTGGGTGCGGAGCATATGCCGGCAGACCTCAAAGATTCTGTCGAAGGCTGGAAGTATGATAAATGGAGCTACAACACCCTGCATGTTTTATCGGAGGAGGCGCCCCACTACGCCTGCGGCGACTCCTGGGTCGATGAGTCGTTCATGACCATCATCGGCTTTGAGAGCACCGACCAGCTCCTCGCTCACTGGGATAACGTAGTGGCGGGCAAGGTCGACGACAACAGCTTGGGCGGACATTGCACCTGCGAGAGCTTCTTCGATTCCCACCTCGTTCGGAAACCAGGCAGGCATGTTTCCTTCTTCCAGATGCACGCCCCGTATGACATCGAGGGTGGCTGGGATAAACGCGGCCCTGAGCTCAAGGAGGCCATCCTGTCCAAATGGCAGAAGGTGGCCCCCAACATGAAACGGGAAAACATTGCTATGACCAGCCAGGAAACTCCGGTGGACATTGAGATACGCTTCCCGAATATGCGCCGCGGCTCAATCAAGCACGGTGACTACAGGCCTGTGCAGTTGGGTTGTTTCCGCCCTAACCAGGATTGCTCCAATCACGACACTCCAATCAAGGGTCTCTACTTGTGCGGGGCCTCTACCTATCCGGGAGGCCTGGTGCTCGGAGGGTCGGGCTACCTCGCCGCCAACAGGGTATCCGAGGACCTCGGAGTCACCAAATGGTGGAAGCCTACGAAAGAGATGGAGCAGTACACCAAGACCTATCTGGAATAGTAATTGCCCAATACGGCAAGCAAGGGATCGTGGAGCTGCGAGTTCAGTCGTAGCTTATCCAAATCCTGATCATCTCCCAGCGGTCGCATAAAAAGGTGGGTTCCTGCTACACTCGCGTATTATGTAAGCTAAACCCTGTTCTGCTTACAGTGCTACCCCTACCCTCATGGTGCTGCCCCCACCGTGTAGTCGGAAACGAGTTAAGAACAAAACAAGGACCAGCACTATAGCCACAGGTGCCCCCAAGCCTTATTCTCCTGTATAATGGCTTGGTCTATCCCAGTCGCTTTGGCGGAATGCGCTTCAAACTCGCACGAAGGAGGCATGCATGATCAAGGAAGAAAGATATGATTTCGTAATCGTCGGTGGAGGACCTAATGGCGTAGCGCTGGCGGCATACTTGGGCAAGTGTGGAGCCAGCGTTTGCGTGCTCGAGGAGAGGCCGGAGGCCGGAGGGGCGTGTGAAAACACGGAGCCCATCCCCGGCGTCCGTATCACCCCCCACGCCATGTACATGTATGCCGGGCCAGCCCCGGGATTCGATCAGTTGGAGCTGCACAAGTACGGCTTTCGCATGGACTGGAGCCCTCAATCGGATAACCTCGCGGATCAGCAATCTAGAGGCATAGCCGTCACCGACGGGCTGTCACCAATCACCGACAAGGACGCAATGAGCTGGGCCAAATTAAGCGGTATGCTCGGACAGCCCCCATTTATCAAGGAGCTCCTGCGCTCCATCTTCTGGTGCCCACCTCATCCACCCGAGGTGGAGGTAACAGCCGAAAATGTCCCCTATATGCAGGTATACAAACAGCACCAGCCGGATGTCTGGACCGAGGAATTACTCGACATGACAATGTTCGACCTCATGGACGAGTACATAGAGAGCGAGCCCCTCAAGGTAATGCACGCGATGATAGCCTGGTACTCGGGAGCCGCCGGCCACTGGGAGGGTGTGGCTATTCCGGCTCTGGGCTGCGATATAACACTCACCATATATGGAGGAATCAGCGTTCCTCGCGGCGGCATGCACGGCTATTTCCACTCCATGATACGGTGCGCTATAGCCCATGGGGCAGTTGTGCGCACCTGCTGTCCCGTAGATGAGATCATCATCCAAGATGGGCGGGCGATTGGAGTTCGTTTGAGGGAGACCGCTACCACAGACGAAAAGAAGATCTGGGCAACTAAGGCGGTGGTCAGCGACGTGGATGTCAAGCAAACTTTCAGCAAACTTATCGGCCCCCAGCATCTGGGCTCCAGCTTCATAAGAAAAGTAGATGACATCAGCCTCAAGGGAGGCAGCATCTGGGTATCCCACCTTCTCACCCGCGAGCGCCTTCGCCTCCGTCCAAAGTTCAGGAACGAACTGACTCCCGATGTTGGACTCGGGCCCTACCCCTGCGATTCGCGTGAGATCTACTATGAGCACGTGGCGGACGTGGACGGCAGGAAAGGGCGTCCCACTATGCCACCCGAAAGGCTGATGTGGCTCTCGACTCCAAGCGACAGGTTCCGCAAAACGGACCCGCAGTGTACGGTTCCAGGTCACTACCTTGAATCTCCTTTCTACACTTATGTCCCCCCACCGGAGTATGTGGTAGATGGTCCAGATGCTCTGGACACTATGAAGGAGGAGATCAACGCCTACCTGCGCGAGGCATTCGGCCAGGTAATAGAGAATCTCGATGACGACAACCTCATCGCTCATCTGGCAAACACACCCTACGAATCTGAGTTCCGCAACACCGGCCTTATTGGAGGTACATGGTGTGGTACCCGCCACTGCGACGACCAGTGGAGCGAAAACCGCCCCATACCGGAACTAGCTCGCTACCGCACCCCTGTCGAGGGGCTTTACCTCTGCAACCAGACATCCTGCCATCCTGGAGGTCTGGCTCTTATGGCCATCCCCTACAACCTGATGCACATCCTCATCGAGGATGGCCTCGTTGAGCCCGGCGAATGGTGGTACCCGTCCCCGTGGTACATACCGCAACAAGGCAAGCTATCGGCGATACCACGCTGAGAAGGAGGACAAATACTATGGCTGATCCACTGATCGGTAAGATATTCGATGAGTTTCCCGATGAAAGCGAATGGGACGTCATTATCATAGGAGGCGGCCCTAACGGCCTGATGGCGGGAGCCTATCTGGCCAAGGCCGGGCTGAAGGTAGTTGTGGTGGAGCGCCGCTATGAGATCGGAGGCGGACTGGCGACCGAGGAGGTTCTTTTCCCGGGCTACTACTCCAACATACATGCTGTCTACCACATGCTGGTTGACATCATGCCCGTGCTCAGGGACTTCGATATGGACCGCCACGCCCTGCAGTGGACCAAGCCCAATGCACAAACG
>DAOUTY010000022.1 GCA_030668425.1 Chloroflexota bacterium | reverse complement strand
GGCTACGGCCACGTCCATGACAGCTGGAAGCCCTTCGCTCACCTTCCAGGCAGCCTTGTAGGTAACGAATCTTGAGCCGTCAACATCGCTTACCATATTAGCGCAGTAATGCTGGATAGCCTGGAAACTTCCTATGGGTCGATTGAACTGGATTCGCTCCTTGGCATAGGCGATGGCCATGTCCAGTGCCGCTTGAGCCCCGCCGACCATCTCGGCACACTTAGCCACTGTGGCCTTCTGCAAGGCGTCTTGCACCACAGGCCAACCCTGGTCTAACTCCCCCAGTATATTCTCCTTTGGCACGCTTGCATTGTTAAATAAGACCTCACACTGCTTGTCACGGGCCAGTGTTTTCAACAGAGTGCACTCGACGCCGGGGCTCTTGGCGTCGACCAGGAAAATGGTGATGCCGTCTTCCGGGTTCTCTGCCTCCTTTGTCCTCGTTACACATAACAACAAGTCAGCGACGTTGGCATCTGGAACAAATAGTTTAGTGCCATTGATGACATATTCACCGTTGTGAGCAACAGCCGTGGTCTTGACCGATGACGCATCGTAACCTACGCTGGGCTCGGTCAGCGCCAGGGTGAGAATAGTCTCTCCTCTGGCAATTCCGGGCAGCAATTCTCTCTTCTGCTCCTTGTTGCCCGCTGCCAGGATAGTAGGGCCTCCAAGAACCACCGTTGAAAAGAATGGGCCTGGCAGGATATTGTAACCCATCTCTTCGAGAAGGACTACGAGGTCCAGGAAGCTGCCGCCGCTGCCACCATACTTGTCAGGGAACATCAGCCCTAGCCAACCCAGTCCCGCTATCCTTTGCCACAATTCAGGGGAATAACCTTCATCGCTTTCATCCAGTTGCTTTACCAGCTTCTTGGGACATTCCTTCTGAAGGAAGTCGCGGGCCGACGTTTTCAACATTTCCTGTTCTTCGCTCAGACCAAGATCCATCTCACGTCTCCTCTTCTATGTGAATCTACACAGCAGTAAACTTGTATTATGACCAGGGCAGCCCCAGTCCTCTTAAGGCAATGATATTGCGCTGGATCTCAGAGGTGCCGGCACCAACGAGCGCGGAGATACAGTCCAGATAGCCGGTGCATACCCTGCCTCCCAAAGGCGCCCATTTCGAACCTCTCTCCAGTTGCGCATAAGGTCCCATAACCTCCATCGCGGTATTGGCGAGCTTCCAGCTTAGCTCGGTAGTGGCTAACTTCAGTACAGATGCCTCAATATTTGGCAGAAGACCCCTGTCGAGCATCCATGCGGTTTGCCAGAAGAACATGTCTGCGACCTCGATCTCGATCGCAAGCTCTGCTAGCTTATCCTGTATCAGGGGGTCACAGCTCAGGGCCTGCCCGTTGCGGGATGTCCCCTTGACGTACTGGATGAGCTCCTCCAGGGTGCGCCTCATACCTCCGATGGCGACTACCAGTCTTTCAAAGTCAAGGGCCACCATCAAATAATACCAGCCCTGGTTTTTCTCACCAACGATGTTTCTCTGAGGGACCCTCACATCATCAAAGAATACCTCATTAAAGGAATGAAGGCCCAGTATGTTTATGATAGGACGAATCGTGATGCCCTCAGACTTGTTGTCCACGATGACTAGCGAAATTCCCTTGCGTGCAGGGGCATCGGGGTCCATCATGACCGCCATCCAGGCATAATCAGATGTGTGAGCACCGCTGCTCCAGGTCTTCTGGCCATTAATGACAAGGTCATCGCCATCCTCTACAGCACTGGTTTTGATTGAGGCAAGGTCAGAGCCGGCGTTCGGCTCGCTATAGGCAAGCCAGAACCTTATCTCCCCTCTGGCTATTCTAGGTAGCCATTCCCTCTTCATTTCATCGCTGCCGAAGCGCATGATAGCGGGGCCTGAGATCAATGTACCTATATCAGGGCCGGTTGCCCTATAGTAGCTTATTCGTTCGTGGAATATAGCCTGTTCAATATGGGTGCGCCCGGCACCGCCGTACTCCTCGGGCCATGAGATGGCAAGCCATCCCTTCTCCGCCAGCTTGCGCCTGAATATCTCAGTGGCGGGGTTGATCTCCTCGAAATCCGGGATTGTACCATATCCGCCGGGCCAGTAGAGAGTTTCTTCCGTCCAATTAGCAGGGAGCTCCCTTTGTATAAAGTCATCGACCTCTCTTCGGAATGCCTCTTCCTGCCCAGTGAATCTAAAGTCCATGCCGTTTTCCTCGCGAAGACCTGATAACTTGTATGTGATGATAGCTACTGCTGCCGGGGCAGCCCCAGCCCCCTCATTGCGACGATGTTGCGTTGAATCTCGTTGGAACCGCCGCCAACGCCAATGGAGAGTGCGCTCAGATAGATTCGCATTATTCTCGCATTCAGTACGGCCCATTTGGAGTCCATGTCCAGTTGCCCGTAAGGCCCCAGAACGCGCATTCCAACATTGGACAGGCGTCTCAATAACTCACTGCAGAATAGCAATGACATTGACGATTCGTAGCTGGGATGGGTATTCTGGCTGTACATCCAGGCGATGCGGTAGCACATCATGCGGAGAACTTCATTTTCAACGGCAACCTCTGCTAATTCATCTTTGATCAGAGGGTCATTAGCGAAGGACTCTCCCTTGTGCTTGGCCTCGATCATATACTGCACCAGTTCATCTATGATTCGCTGGTTTGCTGCGGCTGTGCCGATCAAAGAGCGCTCGAAGTCCAGAGCCATCACCAGTTGGTACCAGCCGTTGTTTTTCTCTCCTATAAGGCTGTTTTTAGGGATGCGTACATCGTCAAAAAAGACCTCATTGAAGGAGTGGCGACCGAGGATGTTTATCAGGGGCCGCACAGTAATTCCCGGGGTCTTCATATCTGCCACGAACATACTTATGCCCTTGTGCTTGGGTGCTTCCGGGTCGGTTCTGGCACCGAGCCAGCAATAATTGGCGTAGTGGGCGTAGCTGCACCAGGTCTTCTGGCCATTGATAATATATCCATCGTCATCCTCTACGGCGCGGGTTTGCACCGAGGCAAGGTCGGAGCCAGCGTTCGGCTCGCTGTATCCAAGACAGAAAATCGCGTCTCCCTTTGCTACCTCAGTTACATACTTCTTCTTCTGCTCCTCGGTTCCAAACAGCATAAGGGCGGAACCCACCCAGTTCACTGATATCTCCGCCTCTATGCTTATAGGAGCGCTGTTATAGTTCAACTCCTCGGATAGGATGAGTCTTCGCATGTGGCTCATTTCGAGGCCACCGTATTCCTTGGGGTACGCCGGGGCCAGCCAGCCCTTCTGCCCTAATTTGCGCTGGAACTCGCGGGAGAGTGCCCAGGACTCCTCTGTCTCCTCCCATATTCCGGCATCCAGCTCAATCCACCTCTGTGGAATCTCCTTCTTGAGCCACTGCCGAACCTCCTCCCTGAATGTCTCGTCCTCTGCGGTGAATCTGAAGTCCATGGTTCCCTCCCTAGCTTCAGCTTTGCTATATCTCGCGCACCTTCAAAATAGCTCTGGCTTCTGCTACCGTTGCTGGCTCCCTTCCGATGTCCCGCGTCATTCTTACAGCCTTTTCCACCAGCGGGCCGTTTCCCTGAGACATCTCTCCCGGTGACAGGTAGAAGTTGTCTTCAAGTCCGACTCTGATGTTTCCGCCTAAGGCCAGAGCGGTTGCCACCAGAAGCCATTGCTCCTGACTGATACCTATCACCTCCCATGCTATCCCAGCAGGAACCAGACTGGCTACGTGAGCCAGATTCCTTGCGGTGGCAGCCATACCACCTACTACACCCATGATCAGGCTTACCTGGAAATTCTTGAGCAGCCCCATATCTATCAGAGGGAATATGCTCTCCAGATGACCGAGATCGAAGCACTCGCACTCCGGCTTAATGCCAAGCTGATTCATTGTATCCAAGAAGAATATTATATCCTCGAAGGGGTTATGGAAAACGACGGAGAAGACGAAACTCTTCCGTTTCGGGCTGTATTTGGCGTAGTTCATCGTCCCCATGTTTAGAGCCGCAATCTCCGGTTTCAACTCACGAATATGAGCGATTCTGTCATCTCTCTCCACAAGTACGGCACCGGTAGAGAAGTTTATTATGATGGGGCACCTTTTCCTGACCTCGTCCATGATCTCCCTGAAGACCTCTACCCTCCAGGATGGGCTGCCGTCGTTTTCCCTGGCATGAATATGCACTGCTGAAGCCCCGGCATTGTAGCAAGCCAGCGCTTCCTCAGCTATCTCCTGTGGTGTGTAGGGAATCCACTTGCACTGATTCCTATTGGCTGCTACCCCGGTCAGGGCGGCGGTTATCACTACTTTGTCTTCAATGGCCATATGTGCTCCTTTTCGCTATTTCCCTTTCCATACTGGGTCACGCTTTTCTATGAAGGAGGCAATACCTTCAGCTACATCATCCAACTGCGTATTGATCGCCAGCATTGACGACAAATACTCCAGTGCCTTCTCGTACTCCATATCCCTCATGGTGTAAAAGGCCCTTCTCCCGAGTCTAAGGGTGGCTGGACTCTTGCTGGCCAGCTTCCGGGCAATCTCGTCAACCTTTGCATCTAATTGGTCTCTAGGCACGACGTGATTCACCAAGCCGAGCTCCAGCGCCTCCTGGGCATCGACCCTTCCTCCGGTTAGCATCATTTCTAGTAGCCGCTTCGGAGCCGTAGTGACCCGGAGCAGAGTTGCCATGATCACGTACGGGAAGAGCCCAATGTTTATCTCCGGTGTCCCAAACTTGCAGTCCTCAGCGGCGATGACTATATCGCAGGCACAAGCCAGGCCTAGCCCTCCGCCCATAGCGTGACCGTTTATACGGCCGACCAGTGGTTTACTTAAGTCCCTGATTATCTTGAAGAGCTCGGCGAATTTCCGTTGCTCCTCGTGCCGTTCAATAAAGCTCGCCCCGGCGGCAATAGACTCGCCGATGTCAGCACCGGAGCAGAAAACCTTATTGCCAGCTCCGGTCAGCACAATTGCGACGACATTCGGATCCTCGTCGTATTTCTTGAACGCATCCAGGAGCTCATTCATCATCGTCGGGGAGATAGAGTTTCTCTTCTCCTCCCGAGATAAGGTAATCCTGCCAACCTTATCCTTTGCCTCCGCGGTTATGGCCTGGTACATTCAAGACCTCCTAAACGGGGTAAACGCCGTGCTTTCGGGGATGCCGGAATATTTTCTTGTCCTTCGTGCGCTCGAGGGCAGCGAATAGGACCTTTCTGGTCTCCCTGGGGTCGATGACGTCGTCTACCAGCCCCAGGCCCGCTGTCTTGTCAATACTGATGTGTGGTCTGACCCCCGCAGCAAGTTCCTCTATCATCTCATCGGGTTTCTCAGCGGTCTCCAATTGCTTTCTGGCGACGATGGACACCATACCTTCGGCCCCCATGACCGATATCTCGGCACCTGGATAGGCGACCAGCAGGTCGGGGTCGAAAGCTCTGCCACACATAGCGTAGTATCCGGCACCATATGATTTTCTCACAATCAGGGTAATCTTGGGAACGGTGGCCTCAGCCACGGCGTGCACCATTTTGGCACCGTGCCGGATAATGCCCGCCTTCTCCGCCCGAGACCCGATCATAAAGCCGGGAACGTCGGAGAGGAAAAGGAGAGGAATATTGAAGGCGTCGCAGAGCCAGATATGCCTGGCAGCCTTATCCGCGGCGTCTACGTCCAGTATGCCGCCCAGAAAAATCGGATTATTCGCAATTATACCGACCGGATAGCCGCCTATCCTCCCAAAGCCCACGATGATGTTCCGTGCCCATTTGGGCTTGATCTCGAATAGACGTCTGTCATCCATGATGTAGGCTATGAGTTTGTGCATATCGAAGACTTCCGAGGAGCTATCTGGGATTACATCCAGTATGCCGTCGTCGATTAGCGCATTCGGGTCTCCAGGTGATTTCCCACAGGGCGGTTTATGATCGCAGTTCTGAGGAAAATATGATAGATATTCCTTTATCGCCTTGATACAATCCTCATCCGAATCGACCTCCAGGTCACCACAACCGCTTGCCTCGCAGTGTACGCGGGAACCTCCTAGCTGGTCGTCTGTCAGGTCCTCTCCAATCATCATCTTCACCAGTGATGGACCGCCCAGACCCATAGCGCACCTCTTCTTGACCATGGGCACAAAATCCGAGAGGCCTGGTATGTAGGCAGTGCCAGCATATCCCGGACCCATCATAGCCGCGACCAGAGGAATTACACCGGACATCAGCGCCTCTTCTTTGAACAGATAGCCCGTGTCGGCGAAGAACGGAATCCTTTCGATATTGAAGCCGCCCTTACCCAGCCTGGCGCCCCCCGAGTCCACCAGCCATATCATAGGGATTCTATGTTTGCGGGCGGTTTCCCTGATCCTGGTCACCTTTGCCTCGCTGATCACTCCCATTGAACCGCCTCTGACGGTGAAATCGTAAGCCGCTACCGCTGCGTCTCTCACAGTAACGCCATCATCAATTTTACCGTATCCCGTGATGACCCCATCCGCAGGAACCAACTCGGTAGAGCCTTCCTCGTTGCCCAGCATTCCGTGCTCGACAAAAGACCCCTTCTCGAATAAAAGGTCAATCCTTTCGCGGGCGGTCAGTTTCCCCCTCTCATGCTGTCTGTTGATGGACTTTTCCCCGCCCATCTTCTCGATTTCCTGACGGAGGCTTGCAAGCTTCTTGACCTCCTCCTTCATCCTGTCACCCATTTTCCACCTCCTATAGGCTTACAGCGTGAACTACTGCCAGTTAGTCAGTAGCCATATGGTAGTACCAACCTCGAAATTTGTAAAATCCTCTTTCTGGCAGTCGTAGGGGCGTTCAATCGAACGCCTAGAAAGTAGAGTGAAATGCACCGGTTTGTTAGGCTCCTCATTGGATAATCTCGAAGTGATCGATGTCATGGAAGTAGTCACCAGTCCTGGTGTCGCTGAATACCGCCCTCACGCGCATTCCAGCCTTAATCTTCTTTTCATCTGTCTCGTCGAGGCAGTGGACGATGTTGGAGTCACTTCCATCGAGTTTAATGTATGCCGCCGTATATGGTATTTTCTTTGGCTCACCTCTGGTCGTGTCCGTATAAGGGAAGTTGGTGACCGTAAAAGCGAGCAATGTCCCCTCGTTACCTACCTCCACGAACTCCTCCATGGTAACGAAGCAGTCGCGACATACTATACGCGGTGGCACGTACACTTTCCCGCACCTGGGGCACTTGACCCCATATATGCGTTTGTTGTCCTTTAGCTCCTTGAGAAACCTGCTATAGTAGAAACCAGCGTGGTAGTCATAGGGCATGTCGGCCATATACGTTATGCTCAGAGGCCCCGAATCCCTCTTCTCTTCACCCATAGCGTCTCCTCCTGCTAGTCCAACTGGGTCGAGGAACTGAGCACGGTTACGTCGGACCAGAAACAACCGCCGAAACCGGTAGCTACGGCCACCCTCGCCCCCTCCACCTGCTTCTCCTCCGCCTTCCCCATCACCTGCAAAGCGGCTTCGCCTATTCTTAACAGGCCCGTGGCACCGATGGGGTTGGTTGCCAGTACGCCCCCTGAGGGATTTATGGGGAGCTCGCCAACCATGTTTGTTACCCCGCTCCTGATGAGCCGGGGACCTCCCCCCTCCTCGCAAAGTCCCAGCGCCTCCATCCAGGTAACGCCGGCTGTCGACGCGGGCACATACAGCTCGGCCACGTCGAACTGCCTGAACGGGTCGGTGATACCTGCCATCTCGTAGGCCTCACGAGCAGCCCGCTCCAGTGATGGCAAGTTCGCCAGCCCGATTCCATCTGCCAGATGGACAAGAATGTGGCAATCCCCCACGCCCAATATCCATGCAGGCCTCTCGACAGTCTTTTTGGCCTTGTCCTCTCCCGCGAATATCACGGCACAGGCGCCATCACTTCTGGGACATATATCGAGAAACTTCATGGGGTAGGATATGTAGGGTGATTTCATCACCTCCTCCACCGTGATAGTCTGGCGGAGGTGAGCGTAGGGGTTGTACAGCGCTGCATTGTTATGATCCCGCACCGAGACGAGCGCCGCATCCTCTTCGGTGGCGCCATATTTGCTCATATATGCGGTATACTGAGCCGCCAGCGGCCCTATTGCTCCGCCGCAGAACTCCCTTTCGGTAATGGGATCGAAGCAGGTTGATATCGCCGCAGTGGTATCGGATTCGGAGTTCTGCTCCCAGCCAATGGCCAGCACCGTGTCAAACAGCCCCGATGCCACGTGGTAGAATCCGGCGTGTCCTACCGCGCTGCCTGTCGTTCCCCCCGTGGTTACCTTCATGATCGGTTTCATGTATCCACCGGAACCGTCCACGCTCCACATGTCCACATAGTTGATCGACTCGAAATGGTCCATATTCCCAATCACTATGGCATCTATATCCGCCATGGTCAGATCAGCGCTCTCCAGCGCCCTCTTAACCGCAATGCTGATCAATTCCTGGCCTTTACAGTCGGTGTTCTTGGACTTGTGATGGGTTTGCCCTACTCCTACTATTCCCACTCTGTTCTTCATCGCACTATGGCTCCCCTACGTGGAATCCGCTGCCACCTTCTGCCCTATCTTCCGAGTACAAATACGCAATGCCCCTGTCCGCACGCGCCTTCGATACCGTGTGCCAGAGCTACGGTGGCACCCTCAACCTGTCTGGCATCAGCTTTGCCTCTAAGCTGTAGTACTGCTTCGGCTATCCGCGCCAGCCCGGCCGCCTGGACTGGATGCGCGGACAGAACCCCGCCTGACGGATTGACAGGCAAGGCGCCGTTCATCCCCGTCATGCCTGAATCGATCATGGCGCCACCCTCACCCCGCCCACAGAACCCCAGCCCTTCCATCCACATAAGCTCCATATATGAGAAAGCGTCATAAACCTCGGCCACGTCGATTTCCCTCACCGGATCCTGAATCCCGGCCATACTGTATGCTCTTCTGGCGGCCGACACCAGGGCATCTACCTCAGCCAAATCGCGGTCTCCAAGGTGATATGCGTCCGCGCAGTGGCCGATACCCCTTATCCAAACCGGCTTGCTGTACCTTTTCTTCGCTACTTCGTCTACTGCCATTATAATGGCGCATGCGCCGTCGGAGACGGGAGATGTATCCAGAAGCTTTATCGGGTCCGCCAGGACCCTGGATTTGAGTACATCATCGACCGTGATATCCAGGGGCATATGTGCGTATGGATTGGACTTGGCGTTCTTGTGGTTCTTAACCGAAACCTTTGCGCATTGCTCCTCGGTGATCCCGTACTTGGACATATAGCGCCTCATCTGGAGAGCTGAGGAGTTTATCGCATCAAGCCCCAGGGAGCGTTCGTAGACGGGGTCAAACATAGCGTTGGTGATCACCGCCGGAATTCCCTCCGATACCTTGCTTTGTGCTACCACCAGGGTCACCTCGTGGAGGCCGGAAAGGAGCCGCATAGCTCCCATCAATGCGCCGTAGGTACCGTCGCCCTCCACGTTGGTGGTAGGGACCTTATGCGAACCGGTTGCCTCTGTAATCGTCATGCAGGAGATGGTGCGGCCATCCCAGAAATCGTTACAGACCGTGACCGTATTGTCTATGTCATCGATAGTCAGCCCCGCGTCTTCCAGCGCCTTGCGAGTAACTTCGTATGCCATCTCAGCATGAGACGCGGGATTGTCTCTCTGATACCTGGTCTGAGCCACTCCTATAATTGCCACTTCATCCACGGTTTCACCCCTAAAACAGAGTCACTCCGGTATTGGCGCTGCTCAGGACCTCAGCGGCTTGAAATACTTGATGTCCAGGTAGTTGCCCTCTCGTACTTCCCGGAACACTGCCTGCACCCTCATGCCGACCCTGATATCTTCCGGCTCGATTTCTCCCAGCAGGTGTACCAGGCCGCTGCCTGCCCCATCCAGCTTTATGATGCCCAGAGCGTAGGGGGGCTCATGCGGCTGAATTCCGGGCACAGAATATCTTGTTATCGTATAGGTCAGTAAAGTACCGGCGTCTCCAACCTCTACCCACTCATCTATATCGAGGAAACACCGCGGACAGGTCTCCCTGGGCGGTACATATACCCACCCGCACCGGGGACATTTTGTACCCCAGATCTTGCAGTGGTCCTTTATCTCCTGGTAGAATCTGCTCCCCGCCTTTCCTGCGTGCCATGTATATGGGAGCCTTATGCGGCTGGGGTACTTTAAAGTCCCGGTATTACCCAGTTCCTCACTGCTAACAGCCATAGCTGTACTCTCCTCATGTCCTTAGCTGGACTTCTTGGCAATAAACACTTTTATGGTTGAGATTGCAACGTCTTCACCCCTCTGGTTCTTAACGGACTCCTTTAGACTGACAACGCCGCCCAGTTCGCCTTTATCCTGTTTCTCAATAACTTCCAGCTCTACGTGGATGGTGTCGCCGATCTTGGTCGGTGCCGTAAACCTCACCTTATCCATGCCGTAGAAGGCAATAATCGCCATCTCGTAAAGGGGCATAAGCCCTGTGGCCACTGAGAGCACCAGCATACCGTGAGCTATCCTCTCACCAAAGGGGGACTTCTTTGCGTATTCTATATCGGTATGAAGTGGATACCAGTCCCCGCTGAAGGCGGCGAAGTTGACTATGTCGGTTTCGGTGATCGTCCTCGCCCTGGTTACCTCTATATCACCAACCTGGAAGTCATCGTAGTATCTCATACTGCCTCCTGTCACCAATTCACCTTGTCCAGACCCTTGAGCCCCAGGATCTGCCTGGCCTCGTCGGGTGTAGCTGGCTCTATACTCAACTGACGCGCTATGGTAACTATTTTCTCTACCTGTTCAGCGTTGCTCTTCGCTAATGTTCCCTTGCCAGAATACAGGCTGTCTTCAAGGCCGACCCTGACGTTGCCGCCCATAGTTAAGGCCATGGTGCACATTGGAAGCTGGTGTCGGCCCGCAGCACATACGGACCATACGAAATCACCGATCAGTTCGCGGGCAGTGTTGTACAGAAATACCAGGTTATTAGCTGAAGGGGGAATACCGCCCAGTATGCCCATGACAAACTGGAGGTAAACAGGCTTCTTAAAATGTTCCTTCTCCCTTTGGAGCATGAAGGCGACGTTGTTGATCATTGCCGAATCGTAAATCTCCAGCTCGGGCTTGGTACCGTTCTCAGCGAAAAGCTGGCAAAACTCACGTAATGTCTTAAAGGTGTTGGGGAAAATATAATCCTCAGAGAACTCCAGGTAGAATCTTTCCCAGGGGTACTTAAACTCCTTGATTACTTCTAAAACGGGAAACAAAGCGAAATTTGTAGAGCCGAAGTTCAATGATGCCAGTTCCGGTTTGAAGGTTGGTATTACCCTCCCCCGCTCCTCGACGGTCATACCTGCGCCGCCGCCAGTGGTCAGACAGACGACCATATTGCACCTGCTTTTCACCTCGGTGACCACTTCCCGAAACAGCTCTATATCAGGGCTTGGCTGCCCCGTCTCTGGATTGCGGACATGAATATGGGCTACCGCTGCCCCGGCTTCATGTGCCCTCACCGCCTCATCGGCTATCTGTTTAGGCGTGATTGGCAGGTAAGGAGTCATGGTCGGAGTGTGAATACTGCCGGTGATAGCTGCAGTCACTATAACCTTTTCCATGTGTTCCATCTCCACTCTAGGTCTGGACTGGCTGTGTCGAAAAATTGCGAGGTTGCCGGCCTCCGCATCGCCTCAAGGATGCTGTCTGATTGCGGCTCGGAGAATTGTGCGCTGGTTTCTCAGTGCCGACATAATAAATGGCCCCAGGAATCCTGTCAATGATTTTTCACAATTACCGATCATGGGGAGGTAGTCAGTAGACAATTCCCGCAGAGCGCCAAACTTCGAGTTCATCCGCTTCTTGTGGATGATAACATCACACAAGGAGCGAGGCATGTTAGATTGCTTCATGGCCATGCGTGCTGTCTTGACACTGACTCGTGTCGGGTGCTAGTCTGGGCGGTGCGATGAAGTCCAGCGAGCATGAATCATTTAGGGGGGAGAGGAATGCCGACTGCTAATGTGAATGGTATCAACATGTACTATAAGCTACATGGTCAGGGGGAGCCGCTGGTTCTCATAATGGGGCTTGGGGGAGGGCATGGGGGCTGGTTCTTCCAAATCCGCGCATTCAGAAAGTACTTCCGCTTGATTACGTTCGACAATAGAGGCGTTGGTAAAACCGACAAGCCCGGCGAATCTTACACTACCAGGACGATGGCCGATGATACGATTGGCTTGATGGACTGCCTTGGTATTGATAAGGCTCACATACTAGGGGTGTCTCTGGGAGGCATGATTGCGCAGGAGGTTGCCATAAACTACCCGCAAAGGGTGAGGAAGCTCGTTCTGGTATCTACCACTGCAGGGGCGGATGAAACGAGCGATGTTCCCTCGGAGCTGCTGAGAGCCGCTGGCGTCGATGAAGGCTCTGCCGAGGTTGATATCAGAAGTGTGGATATTAACAAGTTGATGAGGTCACTGAACTCCTTGGCATTCAATAGAAGGCTTTACAAGATGTTTGTGTTACCTCTATCCAATGTGTATATGAAATGGATAGGGACTGAGGGTCTTCTGGGGCAGTTCGAAGCTGCTGTGGGGCACAGCACACTGGACAGGCTACATCTGATTGAAGCCCTGACCCTGGTGATGACTGGAAGTGAGGACAGACTCGTGCCGCCTCGTTCCTCGGAAGTGATAGCGAACCGGATACCCAATGCCAGGTTAGTCAAGGTGGAGGGCGGATCGCATACATTCCTTGCGGAAATGAGGAGCAGGTTCAACAGGGAAGTCCTGGATTTCTTGGGGGATGGCTGAGAGGGATACGCGGGTCACTTGGTAAAGTGTGAGGAAAATTGTACCTTGTGCAAGTCGTAATTGTCTCCGGTGGCGGACTTGCTCTTTGCTGGAGAGTCTTTTGAGCGTTGGAGGAAAAGTTAAGAAAAGTAAGAACTCGGGGACGAAAAAGCTTGACAAAAGTGTAGAAAAGTGGTATCCATCAAGATGGTCGCAACCGAACGGAATTTGCGACTTATTCTCCACAGATGCTCTTGAGCTATGACCATTAAGGCGCTTCATCACCGAAGCGCCTTAATGGTTTTTTACAGTAAATTTCACGACTC
>DAOUTY010000055.1 GCA_030668425.1 Chloroflexota bacterium | reverse complement strand
CATCCTCTCCAAATGTCCCCAGTGCCTTCACCACATCGACGACTTTCCTGGAATCCAGATCGTCCAGTCTGTAGTATTCCCCACCGCCAGCCTCCACGATCTCCTTGTTGTATCCCAGATTGAGGAAACCATCGTCGGAATCTATGACCACCAGATTGATACTATGCTTTTTAATCTCTTTTGCGATGGAGATGGCCTCCTTTCTTGCGTCTGTCTCCATCGCCACGTTGCCCCTTCCGTCCGAAACGAGCACCATGATGGGAATTATGTTCTTGTTCTTCCACAGCTCTGTTTTCAGTATCTGAAGACCTTTAAAAAGCCCGTCCGAAAGGGGGGTTTTGCCTGCCGTGGGGAGTTCTCTAAGATATTTAACGGCTAACTCCACGCTGGAGGTAGGTGGCAACAGAATTTCTGCTTTCTCTCCCGCGACGGCAATGAAGCCCACCTTATCCCTTTTCTGGTATGAGTCTTCGAGAAGGGACATGACTGCCCTTTTTGCCATCTCCATCCCTCGCATCGCTGCCATCGAGCCCGAGGCATCGACCACGAATACAATCACGGAGGAGACCTTCTTGGCTCTAACCTTTTGCCTGAGGTCCTCCTTCTCTATGTTCAGATTGCCTTTTCTCGCCGCAGCGGCCCTTATCGTGGCGTCTATAGCGATGTCAGTGGTTTTGCCCTCCGGAATTCTGGCCTTAACGTACTTCCCACTGTGAGTGCTCAGGGTCTGAGCCCTCCTCCCAGAGCCCATCCTGAGCTTCTTGTCCCTGCTCACCTTTAGCTCGGCCTTTTTCTGTATACCAATGTCGATAGGGCTCTTGATGTCTCTCTGTGGGTCGCACGCTTGGGAGGGGGAATCACTCTCTTCGTCTTCGTCGGCCCCCTCAGACTCGCCACTTGCTTGCTCGCCCTCTTCGTTTTCAGGGGCCTGAGCCTTCATCTGCCGGATAATCGCCTGAATCTTTTGCTTTACCGGCCTCGGTTCCTCAAAGGGCGTTCTCCTTACTCTGTGGGGCAGAGCCAGTTCCGCCGCCTCCTTTACATCTTCTTCGATAACGTTCTGCCTTTGGTTGTACGCGGCTATCGTCTTCGCAGCCCTGGCGATCAGGAAATCCGCCCGATGTCCGTGCACCTCAACTTCCAGGCAGATGTGGACTATCGTTCTGAGCAGTTTCTCTGCGATCTCAACCTCGTCGAGAAGCTCCCCGGCATTTAGTATCCTTTCTCTGAGCTCCTCTTGCTCCTTTTCATATCTCAATGAGAACGATTCGGGGTCTTTTTCGAATTCCTCCACCACCCTGATAATCTCAATTCTCTCCTCTGCGTCCTTTATACCCTTGATGTCCACCGATAGTCCGAATCTATCCAAGAGTTGAGGCCGGATCTCTCCTTCCTCCGGGTTCATAGTTCCCACCAGGATAAACTTGGAGGGGTGTGAGATAGAGATGCCCTCCCTTTCGATGGTGTTCACCCCCATTGCGGCGGAATCGAGCAGAATGTCTACCAGGTGGTCATCCAGCAGGTTGACTTCGTCTATATAGAGGATGCCCTGGTTAACTTCGGCCAGTATTCCCGGCTCCAGGGCCTTTATGCCCTCTCTCAAAGCCCTCTCTATATCCAGGCTCCCTGTCACCCTGTCCTCGGTAGCTCCCAGAGGCAGTTCCACTACCCTTGTCTTCCTCCTCACTGTGGGGAGTTTATCCCCACGCGTGTAGCTGTCGTTGCAGGTACTGCACTGGAGGGAGGGATTGTCCGGGCTGCAGTTGAACGGACACCTTACAAGCTCTATCTCTGGCAGCAGGTTGGCCAATGCCCTGACAGCAGTGGACTTGCCCGTTCCCTTCTCCCCCCTGACCAGAACCCCGAGAAGATTGGGGTTTATGGCGTTCAAGACCAGGGTTTGTTTGAGTTCATGCTGACCTACTATTGCTGTAAATGGGAGGATAACCCTTTTCATCCGGTTGGACACTTGATTACCGCCTTTCGTTTCTCAAATCGCTTAGCTATACTGTGCATTGCGCGCTGGTTTCCCGTGCCACTTTGGTACAGGATTTGGGACGGTTTGTCAAGCGCTGCTGGCAATCCCTGGCAGGCGCAGAGTGTAGCGCGGGTCTAACTGCCCCACTCTCTCCGCCACTGCAATCCTGTCAAACATACCGGGTATCACTTGACAGGATTGCTTCTCCGCAGTATTGTTTGGTCTACAGAAAGTGAACCGGAGGGCGCATATGGATGCTAAGGCCAGATACGACGAAAAGCCATGGCTCAAGTTCTATCCTGAAGGTGTTCCGGCGACAGTTGAAATACCGGAGCGCTCTTTGCCGGATGTCTTTGATGAGGTAGCCGGTAAATACTCCAGCAGAGCTGCGTTGATTTTCTACGGTAATAAGATAAGCTTCGGAAAGTTGAGGGAGGAGGTAGACAGATTCGCGACAGCCCTCCATGAGTTGGGTATCAGGAAGGGGGATAAGATTGCCCTCTATCTGCTGAACAGTCCTCAGTACGTCATCGCCTATTTCGGCGCGCTCAAGGTTGGAGCTATCCTAACGCCGATCAGCCCTGTCTATACCAGCATAGAGGTGAAGCATCAGGTTGAGGATAGTGAAGCTGAATCTATCGTGTGCCAGGATTTCCTTTATGACAACGTCGAAAGGTCGGGGGTGGGATTTAAGAATGTTATCCTGACCAGCGTAGCGGAATACCTTCCTCTCTCGAAGAAACTGGCGGGGAAAAGTGTACTGGGAAGGTACGGGCAGATGGAAGTCCCCAGCCCCCAATTTATCGAAAGCCGTGGCTTCCACCAGTTCCAGAAGCTGATAAAGAAATACCCGCCAACCCCCCCGAAAGTCGAGATCAACGCCAGGGAAGATATTGCTGTCCTCCCCTATACCGGAGGAACCACGGGCCTGCCCAAGGGTGCTGTGCTGACCCACTACAATCTGCTCGCCTGCGGGCTGCAGGTCCAGGCCTTCTGGCCCACAATCGAGGAGGGTAAAGAGGTCATTCCGGCATTGCTGCCCTTCTACCATATATATGGTCAGGTAGTGGTTATGATCAACGGGTTGGTTCTGGGATCAACCCTGCTTCTGTTTACCACGCCTGACCTCGATGAAGTCCTGTCTTCCATGGAAAGGTACGGAGCAACGGCATTCTACAGCGTGCCAACGGCATACCAGTTCCTCAAGGATTACGATAAGACCGGTAGGTTCAACTGGAAGGGGCTCAAGGCCATTACCAGCGGCGCAGATACCCTTCATGAGTCAACGGTGAAAGACTGGGAAAGAAGAACGGGGGCCAAGATTATCGAGGGTTATGGCTTGACCGAGTGTAGCGCGGTGTCTCACGTTAACCCTCTGGGAAGGCCAAAGGTCGGTTCGTTCGGGGTCCCGCTACCGAACGTTGGGGCAGCGATAGTTGACTATGAAACAGGGGAGTACGTTCCCCCTGGGGAAGTCGGCGAGCTGCTGATCGAGGGGCCGAACATTATGAAGGGCTACTGGAAAAGGCCTGAAGATACAAGGGAAAGCCTGGTCGAACGGGATGGCAAGACGTGGTTCAGGACAGGAGACCTGGTCAGGATGGACGAAGAAGGTTACTTCTTCTTCTATGACAGGAAGAAGGATATGATCAAGTACAAGGGCTATTCGGTCTTTGCCCGGGAGATAGAGGAAGTTCTGCACCAGCACCCACAGGTCAAGGCGGCGGGGGTACTGGGGGTTCCTGATCCCACGATGGGACAGTTGATCAAGGCGATCGTGGTTCTCCAAGCCGAGGCGAGGGGGAAGGTGTCTGAAGAGGAGATAGTCAAGTACTGTGAGGAGAATCTAGCCCATTATAAAGTTCCGAAGATCGTGGAGTTCAGGGGTGAGCTACCGAAGACCGATGTGGGGAAGGTATCCCACAGAGAACTGAGAGAAGAGCTAGAGGAGGAATGAGGTGACCCCTCCTTTTTTCGAGGTTGAGAATCTTACCAAGCGCTTTGGCGGTCTGACTGCAGTCAATGGGGTCAGCTTCCAGATCGGCAGGGATGAGGTTGTCGGCATGATCGGTCCAAATGGGGCGGGAAAGACCACTCTGTTGCGCCTTATAACGGGTATATTGAGACCTGATTCCGGCAAGGTGAGATTCAGGGGCAGGGATATCACCAGGGTAAAACCCTGGACTATCGTAAATGAGGGAATCGCGGGGACGTTCCAGGTAACCAGGCCGTTTCGCCGACTGCCCATTATCGCCAATGTCATGGTGGCCTGCCTTTCTCCCAGGGCGATGAAGCGCGGGGAATGGGTAAAGAAGATTGAGGCCAAAGCTATGGATGCGCTGGAGTTCGTAGGTATCTCCGACCTCGCCCTTGAGCCAGCTTCATGCCTTTCTCATGGTGATTTAAGACGCCTGGAGATAGCCCGGGCAATCGCCACCGACCCCGAGCTCCTCCTGCTCGACGAGCCTTTCAGCGGTTTGAATCCGGCTGAAACGGATCTGCTGGCGAAATCGATACGGAGATTGCATAAGGGAGGCAGGTTTGGCAGATTACACAGCGAGGGGCCGGCAATGATTATTATCGAACACAAGCTGGCGGAGCTTATGAAGATTGTGGATCGTGTGATCGTGCTTGATTTCGGCGAGCTAATCGCAGATGGGGTACCGGAGGAGATAGTCAAGGATGAAAGAGTGATCGAGGCTTGCATAGGTAAGGTGGTGAGTTAAGTTGCTTCTTGAAGTGAAGGGACTGACCGTCTGTTACGCAACCGCCATGCTGCTGAATGATTTGAGCATGGGAGTTCAAGAAGGTGAGATGGTCAGTCTTGTCGGCCCGAACGGCGCGGGCAAATCGACGCTGCTTAGAGCCGTAACCGGACTGATTCGGTGGGAGAAGTCTAACCTAAAAGGGACCAGGGCGGGGGACATAACCCTTGAGGGCACAGTTCACTTTGACGGAGAGAGGATTGACACGCTGGCGGCGCATGAAATTGTGAAAAGAGGCTTGATTCATTGCCCGGAGAGAGCCAGGGTTTTCTCCGAGATGACGGTTGCGGACAACCTCAAGGCTGGCGCTTATCTCGGCGACGACAAAAGAGAGGCGGGAAGAAACCTGGATAAGGTCTATCAGTTGTTCCCGGTGCTAAAGGAGAGGGGTAAGCAGATATCGGGGACCTTGTCCGGCGGAGAGCGGCAGATGCTGGCTATAGGGAGGGCGCTGATGGGACAGCCTAAGCTTCTGTGTATTGACGAGCCGTCGACCGGACTGGCTTCCAGGTTAAAAGGCGAATTATTCGAGCGTATCAAGGCTATTAGAGACTCGGGGATTGCTGTGCTGCTGGTTGAGCAGGACGTTGGTCTGGCGTTTGAGTTGTCCGGCAGAAACTACGTTCTCTCACATGGAAGGGTGATCGCCGAAGGAACGGGCCAGGAACTGTTGCAGGACGAGACAATCAGAAGGACCTATTTAGGACTCTAGCTTCAATATAACTAGTCCAACTCCGCGGTGCAGACCCGGCATTCACTTCGCGTAGCTACATTCTGCAGCTTACATCTGGGGCATATCTTCTCTGTTTTATCCCGCAACCATGTTATAAGGCCCTGCGGCATGAACAAAAGGACGATCAATACTATAAAGGCGAATATAAGCATCGTTAATTCAGCAGGCACTCCGAGGTATCTGGTCAGTACGATCTTTTGAAGCGGGTAGAGGATGAAGACCCCGGCTATCGGCCCGTAGATGGTGGCGATGCCTCCGAATACCGCCCATATGATAACCTGGAACGAAAGCAGAAGCTCCAGCGTCGACGGCCCCGCATTTACGAAGTGCGCATAGAGACCTCCCGCGATGCCGGCGAAGAGCCCGCTCAAGCAGAAAGCAAGCAGCTTGTACCTCGTGGTGTTTATCCCCGATGCCCTTGCGGTCACCTCATCCTCCCGTATGGCGTGGAAGACGAGACCTATTTTGGAATCTGCGATCTTCCACATGATGAATCCCAGGACGATCATTGAGGGAAAGACAATATAATATGTTGCGACTCGTGACCCGGCCAGAGGGTCTACCCTGGGGATTCCGAGTTCGCCATATGTGATGTTGGGAATGGCCTGTATAATACCTAAAAGGATTAAGGGAAATGCGAGAGTGGCAAAGGCAAGGTATGTTCCCCGCAATCGAAGGCAGGGAATGCCGATGATTAATCCCACGAGTACAGCGGCCAGCGCACCGATCGGTATGGTAGCCCAGGGCGCCAGTCCCAGGTTGTAGTTCAGCAAACCGGCTGTATATGCGGCTACGCCGAAGAAGATGGCGTGCCCGAAGTTGATCTGGCCGGTGAAACCCGACAGCAGGTCCCAGCTCGCGGCGAAGATAGCATAGATACTGGCTATAATTAGCACCCTGAGTATGAAATCATTTGGCGATATGAGCGGGAAGATCAGAAGAAAAAGGCAGAGGAGCAGGGCTGTGGTTCTGCTGGGAAGAACGAATATTTCTCCTGTGAAAAATTTATAAAACCTTGAGAGGTATGTAGAAAGTACGTTCATCCTCTCTCTTCCTCGAAGACTATCCCGAAAAGGCCCTCGGGCTTGATCATTATCACGATAAGCATGATAGTCAGGGCTACTGATGTCTTGAGGAAGGCTCCCGAGGGAGCCAGGAAAACGACCAGGATCTCGGAGAATCCTAAAATGAATGCCCCTATCAAACTGCCTTTGAGGCTCCCCAGGCCTCCGAGTACTACAACGGCGAGGATCATTATCAGAGGGTGCATCCACATTCCGGGAGTCAGCACACCTAGAGGGGCGACGAGCGCACCTGCGATCGCCGCGAGCGCTGCGGAGATTGCCATCGTGATCATCTCCATTCCGGGCACGTTTATTCCCATGAGGTTGGCCACTTCCCTGTCCTGAGCTGTGGCCCTGATCGCGACACCGGTCCTGGTCTTCATCAGGAACGCCCACGTAGCCAGCAGAAGCAGGAGTACTACCCCAAATGTGAGGAGGTGTTGATTCAGAACTCCAACCCCGAATATCCCCGTTTCACCTGAGATGAGTTTGGGGCCGCTGACAAAAGTACCTCCGAACCCCTTCAGCACCGCTTCCTGAAATATAACTGCCAGAGCAATAGTCACGATAAGGGTTGTAGACTCGTGCTGACGGATGCGGGCAATAATCAGCCTGTAGCTGAGCGTCCCTGTGATGGTGACTATGATGATGGCAAGAAAGACAGAGAGATAGACGTTTAATCCCGCAGCCGTGTTCAAATGGAAAATCAGATAGGCGGCCAGCATGTAGAAGGCGGTGTGGGCGAGGTTGACTATGCGTGCCACCCCGAATATGAGGGAGAAGCCAATTGCCAGCAGGGCGTACACGCCGCTCCAGACGAGACCGTAGACTATTATATTTTCTGCCATGAATTGTCCAGCACGTGAGCCAGGTTATAGTACATACCCCTCGGCGAGGGAAGCCCTCGCCGAGGGGATACCCTTAGTTCAAACCTGCTTCTGTATCTTTATCAGTTTATGATGCAGCCTGTATCTGCGGCTGCATGTTTCCAGGCACTATTGAGTCCAGAACTCGACCACCCACGGAGGCAGCTGATAATCTACAATACCTTCATAGGCTACGCCGTTCCAGGAACCGTCGGCAGGCGGCCAGACTCCCTTAAGCTCACCGTCCTGCCACTGGACACCCAAGGCTGTTACATAGCCGGGACCCCACGTTACGTCGTGGTTGTCGTCGAAAACGATGCGGCCTGCGACGCTGTTGTAGTCGGTATTCTCCAGTTCTACAACAATGTCATCCATGTCGACGCTGTCCGCACGTTCGATTGCTTCTTTCAGGACGTAGAGCGCGTCATAGGTTCCCGCATTGTATGTGGGCATCTCTCCCGTCTCCGCAATGAATGCCTCTATAAATGGAAGTGTCTTCTCCGTAAGTGCTACATCACGAGCTAAGCTGTTCAAAGTCATCTCGTAGTTGCCGAATCCGCCCGTGTTCACGAAGAAGTCATCTGCCTGAGCCATCACATTGATACCGACCGAGGCTGCGGGTATCTGCAGCTCCTCCCACGCCCTCGAGTAGGGTATGCCCACAGGGCCGGAGAGCGCGGTCATGATCATGTTGGCGCCTGCCGCCTCGATTGCCGTCAGCTCGGCGGTCACATCTGTGGCCTTGTCCGAAGGCTGCCAGACCCCCACGACCTCTATCCCCTGTGGAGGAAGGTAGGCCTGCGCGGCGGCCACTATGGCTTCTGTCCACGATGCTTTCTCGGCGAATACGGCCAGCTTCGGCGCCATCATCAGCTCAGCCCCTATCTTCTGAGCGACCGCACCGACGAGCAGGAAGTTCAAATTACCGAGAGCGGTATTATTGACGGGGGTGATCCTGAACCAGTACTTGTAGCGGTCGTAGTCCTCGGCCACCTTCTCGCTCATTGCTGTTTCGCTTGAGCCGCAGACCATAAAGATGGTCTCGTAGTCCATGGCGACTTCCTGGACCGCTAGTGCCGCCTCGCTTCTAATTGTTCCAATCAAAACGTCGACATTGTCAACGCTGATCGCTTCCTCCGCCGCACTTGCGGCATCGGGAACGCTGACGAGCTCGTTGGAGTCGACCTGGACGAGCTTTATCTGGTACGAGTCTTCTCCCACCTGTATGCCGCCGGCGGCGTTGATCTCATCCGCGGCCAGGGTGGCCCCCATCCAGTGGTGTTCGCCCATCTGGAACTGCATGGGTCCGATTACGCCTACCTTTAGCTCATTCGCTTCCTCCTCATCACCGCAACTCACCCCCATCATTACCAGGCAGGCAATCAACAGGATAATAGCCAATTTGCTTACAATTTTCATATTCTTACCCCCCCTTAGTTGATTCCAGTCTTGACCTCTCTTCGGTTCTATCCGATACCGTCACCTCCCTTCCCCCAATGGCGGGGTGTAACTATTCCACCTTAGCCGTTTCGACTGCTACCGTCTTACACGATTCGTAGCCATTTGTCAAGAGTTTTTGTGCTGGGGCAGTATATATCATTGACGCCCACGAACGCGGCTGGTAGAATTCCAAAAGGTGCGGTGGATTGGGTGAGCCTGGAGTTTGTCTGGCTATATGGTTGTCAGACGAAGGTCCGGCAGAGGAGAGAAGTAATAAAAGTTGATATACGCTGGATGTGATTTGGGAATTCGTTCGGCAAAAGTAGCCATTATTGAAAACAATGATATCCTTGCGTTTGAAATACTTCCTTACAAAAACCTACCCAAACAGGCGGCGGTTGAGGTAATGGATAAGGCCCTGGCCAGGGCCGGCCTGTCT
>DAOUTY010000014.1 GCA_030668425.1 Chloroflexota bacterium | reverse complement strand
CCTCTACAAGATTGCTGTACAACAGGTCCCTCTTCCTTTCATACTGGACTACATCAACAGACACATCCTGCAGGGTTTGCACCACATGCTGCATAAGGGCAGGAGCATTCACAAAACCGAGTGTGCGATTGCAGAATATCAATCCATTCACCAGCTCTTCGCGTGCGTCATATTGAGGATTAACAGCGATGTATCCTATACGCTCCCCGGGCACAGCCAGGTCCTTCGAGTGAGAAGTAGCGACAATGGTCGCAGAGTGATACTGAAACACATGAGGGCACTCTACCCCATCATAGACCAGCCTCCGATAGATGTCATCGCAAATCAAGAAGACCTCTCTCCCGTACTCTAACTGCTTCCGTCCCAGCAGCTCAGTGATCCCCTGAAGAATATCATGGCTATAGACAACGCCCGTCGGATTGTTAGGGGAGTTCAGCAACACCGCCCGCGTTTTCGGCGTTATGTTCTCTTCAAGAATCTTCAGGTCTGGTATGAACTGGTTGTCTGTAGGGACAATTCGTGGGATGCCACCATGGTTGTCGATGTAGTATACATATTCGACAAAGTATGGGGAGAAAATCACCACTTCATCACCAGCCTCAACGACAGTTTTCAACACCACATTAAGCCCCCCGGCTGCTCCACAGGTCATTACTATCTCATTCTGGGTGAAGGCCAGCCCGCTTGTGGCTGAAAGATGCTCCGCCACGGCAGCCCGCGTCTCCGGATAGCCAGCATTGGGCATATATCGGTGCATCCCCGGGCTGGGGCTGTCCACCCACCTTCGAAGCTCCCGGTGTAACTCATCCGGGGGCTCGATCACCGGATTGCCCAGAGAGAGGTCGAAAACATTTCTCTCACCGTATTTCTTCTTGAGCGCAATCCCCTCTTCAAACATCCTCCTGATCCATCCACCATCCACCATCTGCTGTTGTAACTTCCGTGAAATCGCCATCGGTCTGATCCCCCTCGAACGCCTTTCGCTCCTATCGAAAATCACAAAGGCTTTAAGTTCTAGATATATCTGCCCACAGCCTCAGCAATGGGCTTCAATTCGGCCATCAGCCGCTTGAAATTGGGGATGTTCAACGATTGCAAGCCATCGACCAACGCATCCTCCGGATTGGGATGGACCTCTATCAGGAGCCCATCAGCCCCGGCTGCTACCGCAGCCTTCGCGATGCTGGGCACATATGCAAAATGCCCCGCAGCATGGCTGGGATCAACAATAATCGGGAGATGGCTGAAATGCTTGACTACAGCTATTGAACTGATGTCCACAGAAAACCGAATGCTGTCTTCGAAGGTTCTTATTCCGCGCTCGCACAGGATTACCCGCCGGTTGCCCTCAGCCAAAAGATAATCAGCCGCTGTCAGCCATTCCGTGACGGTAGCAGAAAGCCCTCTCTTCAACAGTATGGGATGCCTCAGCTTGCTCAGTTCCTTCAACAGTGCGAAGTTCTGCATATTCCGGGCCCCGACCTGAATTATATCAGCGTGTTCAGCTATGATCCCTATGTTCTGAATATCGACAACCTCGGTTATGACAGGCATGCCAAGATCAGATTTAACCTTGGCCAGCATGTCCAGAGCATCGTGTTCCAGCCCTTGAAAGCTGAAGGGTGAGCTGCGAGGTTTGAAGGCACCACCCCTGACTATAGCAGCCCCCAATTCCTTGACCGCCCTGGCGGTTCCCATAAGCTGCTTCTCACTCTCAACGGCGCAGGGGCCAGCCATAATCACCAACCTCTGCCCCCCGATCTCGACGCCGGACACATTTATCTTGCTGGCCCGTGGATGAAATTCTCGCGAGGCGAGCTTATATGGCTTCATGACGCGGGAAACACTCTCCACGCCCGGTAAAACTGCGAAAGCATCGGTCGAGGCCTTACCCGTATCAGTGCCCAGAATCGCCACCACCGTCTTCTCAATACCCAGGTTCAACTGGACATCAAAACCAAAGGAGTGCGCCCTCTCCACCACGTGATCGACTTGCTCCTCGGTAGCGCCCTTCCTCATCTCGACAATCACTTCATATCACCTCACAAACAGAGTACCTGAAGAACACCTGCAGTTCCTCAGCCCGGCATACAACTAACCCCTTGCACCCATACTAACCGTCGTGCCCGTCGCCCGGGCAATCGTTTTTCCATTTGAATCTACAACCGTCATCTCCGATGCCCCAACCCTCTTACCTGCGTGCAGCACCCTGGATTCGGCATAGATCGTCTCCCCAACAGGAGCTGCCGCAAGAAAATGTATGTTTATCTGAATGGCCACGTGTATGTTATCCAGCGTATTGCAGGCACAGCCGAAAGCCTGATCAAGCAATGTGGCAATCACACCCCCCTGAATCATGTTCTCCCAGTTAAGGAACTCCCTCTTTAGCTCAAGCTTCACCTTGGCATATCCCGGCGAGAGCTCTACAAGCTTCATGCCAAAGTGGATAGCGCAAGGAGAGTTGTCGAATTTCCCGTGCATTTCCTCAATGTCTGCCATTCTGCCAGCCTCCACATTCTCAAATCGCCAGGGGTTTTCCCGTCCCGCATGATTGTAGCAACAAATTGGCAGCCATACAACATACCAGCCTGCACCACAATGAAACCGTCAGCCAGGACAGACTTAATATCCTGATTTCATGTAAGGACAGCCCGAATCCCGTTGAGAGATGCTTGAGGAGTACAGTGGCGATGAGAGAACCGTTTAGTGTGGAAAGGCGAAGGGCCTTGACTAGGCAGCAGCCTTCTTCAATGTCTCTTTCAGCACTTCGTCTATGCTTTCAACAAAGACGAAGTTGAGCCCTTCTCTGACGTGCTGCGGGACCTCTTCCAGGTCCTTATCGTTCTCCTGAGGAAGGACAACCTTCTTTATTCCGGCACGATTGGCGGCGAGTACCTTCTCCTTGATGCCGCCCACGGGAAGGACTTTGCCCCGGAGTGTAATCTCACCTGTCATCGCTACATCCTTGCTCACCGGCCGCCTGGTCAGGGCAGAAACGAGCGACACCGCCATCGTAACACCGGCGGAAGGGCCGTCCTTAGGAACGGCACCAGCGGGAACATGAATATGCACATCGTTCTTACTGTAGAAATCCTCTTCGATGCCAAGAGAGGCAGCTTTCGAGCGAGTATAGCTAAGCGCTGCTCGCGCCGACTCCTGCATTACATCACCAAGTTGACCGGTGAGTATAAGATTTCCCTTTCCCGGCATCAGGGTGGACTCTACGAAAAGCACGTCGCCACCCGCGGGTGTCCAGGCGAGGCCTGTAGCCACTCCGACCTCATCGGCACGCTCAGCCACCTCATGCCTGAATTTCCGCTGTCCCAGGAACTCCACAAGTTTCTTAGGAGTGACCGTTGTCCTCCTCTTATCCCCTTGAACCACCTGCCGGGCTCTCTTGCGGCATATCGTGCCAATTTCTCGCTCCAGATTCCTCAGTCCCGCCTCCCTGGTGTAGTTTCTGACAATGGCCAGGACGGCATTATCGGAGATTCTGAGCATACTGGCGGAAAGACCGTGCTCTTCAAGCTGCTTCGGGATCAAGAACTTCTTCGCGATATGAAGTTTCTCCACCTCCGTGTAGCCGGAGAGTTCCAAAACCTCCATTCTATCTCGCAGGGCCGGTGGGACGGGATCCATGATGTTAGCCGTGGTGATAAACATCACCTTCGACAGGTCAAAAGGGACCTCAAGATAATGGTCGCTGAAAGCGAAATTCTGCTCTGGATCCAAGGTCTCGAGCAATGCCGCAGAAGGGTCGCCACGGAAATCCGCTCCTATCTTGTCGATTTCATCCAGCATGAAAACCGGGTTGTTGGACCCAGCCCGGTGGATGCTCTGTATTATCCTCCCGGGAAGAGCGCCAACGTAGGTGCGCCGGTGGCCGCGAATCTCCGCCTCATCCCTGATACCACCCAGAGACATGCGAATAAACTTGCGCCCCAGGGCCCGGGCGATTGACTTCCCTATCGAGGTCTTGCCGGTTCCCGGAGGCCCCACAAAACACAGGATGGGGCTCTTCATATCTTCTCCCTTGAGGCCACGCACCGCCAGATAATCCAGAATCCTCTCCTTGACCTTCTCCAGATCATAGTGGTCCTCATCAAGAATTCTTTGTGCCTGAGCAACATCAAGATTGTCCTCGCTGCTTATGGCCCAGGGTAATGAGGTCAGCCATTCAAGATACGTTCGGGCTGTGGTATACTCCGCAGCTTGAGGAGGCATCTTTGACAGACGGTCAAGCTCTCGCTCGGCCTCTTTCGCCGCTTCGGGAGGGAGTTTGGCCTCCTCAATCTTCGCCCGGAACTCGTTTATCTCCATAGCGCGCTCATCGGTTTCACCAAGCTCCTTCTGGATGGCCTTGAGATGCTCTCTAAGCAGAAATTCCCTCTGTGTCTTGTCCATCTCACTTTTGACATGGGACTGGATCTTTGTTCCCAGCTCCAGTATCTCAAGTTCTCTATTGACAAATGTGGTGAGCTTCTCCAAGCGCTTTTGGACATCCAACGTCTCCAATATCTCCTGGCTCTCCTCCAGCTTGAGGTTCGAGTGGGCAGCGACAAAATCCGCGACCACGCCAGGTTCGGTCAGGTTTACGGCAGCAATAGAAAGCTCCTCTGGCAGATTGGGGGCTAAAGAAACCAGTTTTTGGAAAAGCGACAGTATATTCCTCATCAAGGCTTCAAGCTCAGGTGTCTTTTCCAGCTTCTCTTCTACCTTCTCTATTTTCCCCCTTAAATAGGGTTCAACCTGCACCATCTCAACCAGCCTGATCCTGCTGATACCCTGTAGCAGAGCGTGAACAGTACCGTCCGGCATCTTTAGCATTTTGACAATACCGGCTGCTGTGCCGATCTCATACAGGCTGGCCGGCGAAGCCTCTTCCACATCTTGACGCCGCGCAAATATCCCCAGGATTCTGTCCCCGGCAACAGCGTCATCAATCAGCTTAACCGTTTTCTCATCACCCACAGCTATGGGAACCATCATTGAAGGGAAAACTGCGCCTTGTCCGCCGGGAATGATGGCAAGTTCTTCTGGAATAGAGACTTCGGCAGGTTTGTTTTCTGACTTTTCACCAATTGATACCATCGTTCTTCTCCCCGTATCAACAATCAGGCAGTTTTGATATCAACCTTGTGGGTTGTACCCTTACCGGCTTTAGGGAGGACAACTTCCACAAGACCATCTGCATAGTAGGCCTTTGACTCTGTGGTATCTACAGCAACGGGCAGAGCGATACTTCTCGCAAAAGGACCGCTCATGATCTCCATCTGATAATACATTCTTCTTACACTCGTCACTACGGCTTTCCTTCTTTCACCACGTATAGTGAATCTATCGCGATCAACCAGTATCTCGATATCTGATTCCTTAACGCCGGCCAGTTCGACAATCACCACGATCTCATCATCCGTTTCATAAACATCAATAGCCGGCTCCCATCCCGCAGGAGAGAATCTAACCTGAGGAGGCTTCGATCCGGCGAGGTGATTTAGCAAACGTTGCATCTCCTGCTGCATTATATCTATCTGAGTGCGCCAATCCGAACGTAATTGTACCATGGTATCCCCCTTTGTCGTGGTCCTACGAGACAGTCACCGGCAACATTATAAACCAATGCTGCACACATAGGTAGAGGCACGGCATGCCGTGCCTCTACCTGTCGTGGTGACAAAATGACTAGGGCTCCTCCACCCGCTCCGATGAACGCGAAGCAGCCTTCGGTTCTTCCGGCTGCGCGCCATTCTTCCTGTTATCCGTGACATAGAAACCAGAACCGTTAAAGATTATAGGCACAGGTGAGAAAAGGCGACGTGCCCTTCCTCCACATTTCGGGCAATATGCCTCCGATTCATCCTCGAAGCTGCGCCTCAGATCGAAATGCGTCGAACAGTCTTTACACTCGTATTCATAGACCGGCATGATTTTTTCTCTCCTGCATGGAATACCACTTCTAGATCACAATCTTCGCCCTAAGGGTCTTCTCCCCCCGAAGGAATACAATCGCCATATTACCGCCAGGAGCCAGATTGGCCAGGGCCTGCTCCAGATCACCGGCATTGTGTATCGGCCTCATATTGATTTCGGTGATTATGTCCCCACTGCGCAAGCCAGCCTTTTCGCCAAAAGACGCAGGAGCCACCGCGCCCACGAGGGCCCCGAATACAGGGACAGCTCCAACCTTCTGAGCCACCCGGCTGGCATCAGCTATCTTCAACCCGAAGCGCGGGCGTTGCCCATCGCCTCCCTTGGCCAGCAATTGCTCCAGCCGGGCCCGGTCGAAGCCGACGACCACCTCGCCATCGACAACGATCACAGGTACGCCCATCTGACCCGTCAAACGGACTACCTCCTCCGCTGCCGCGCGATCAACGGAGACATCATACTCAGTAAAGTTGGTCCCGCGCTCGGAGAGAAATCGCTTGGCCTGCTGGCAATAGCCACAGGTTGGCGAACTATATACCTTCACGTCCATTTTTCACCCCTTACATGTTTACCGATAGCTGAGAGCATTGTAATCCGAGAGCGCGACAATTCATATGACTTTTGTCTCAAAACAGGGGAATACATAAATGGAAAAGCGACCCTGAAGTGCAGCTTGACACTCAGCGTCGCAATTCCAAGGTGATTTCCTACGCTACCAGGACTGGCAACCTGGAGTAACCTAGATCGCCTGGTAAATTGCACCCAGGTCGAGGTTACGCTTCAGAATCTGCCCCAGTCGCTCAATCTTCTTCTCGTGATACAGGCTGGCTTTATCCAGGACACTCTCCAGAGCCTCGATTGTACTGTTAGTGTCCTTCTCCACCAACACTATCGGCACATCAAGCTCCAAAGCCCGGCTGAAGATAGTGGGATTAGGGTCTATATTGTCGGTCAGGACAAGACATTTAATCGAGGTGTTCAGGGCTGCCAACTGAATATCAGCATGATCACCGCGCGTTATCACCGCCTTGTTATCCCTGGTGGTCAAATACGAGGGCGCGGAATCAAAAGATAATGCCCCTACCATCAGGCTCTCCACCAGTTCATCGGACCGATCTTGAGAATTAAGGATGTTGCCCCCGATATGTTCAGCGAGCTCACCGATGGTGATGGTGAACAATGAACGGGTCTCGGGCAATACGCCGAGAACCTTGATGCCATCCTGTTCCAGGGCAGGCACGATCCCGGCTTTCACCGAGTCCATCCTGCGTTCGGGCACGGCATTGATCACGACGCCAAGCAGATTGCCTCCCAGCGTCCTGGCTGCGGCTGCGATCTCGTCTCCTTCAAGGTCAGCCTCGTAGGGAACAAGAAGTATAGCTTTGGCCTTGAGCGTCTCCACCACTCGACCAGCTATCCGCGCCGGGGCACTTCCCGCTTTCAAATCGCCCAGCCCTTCCAACAGAACTACATCCTTACCCGGAGAGACCCTGGCATAAGCTTCCTCGACTTTCTTAAGCCAGGGGGGTTCCTGCTCGTCCGCAGTGGCTGCCAAATCATTTGCGCTTAGAGAAACCGGGCAAAGCGACTCGACAGGCTCGTCCAGAGCCAGAAGCTGCTTCATGAACTCGGCATCTCCGTCACTCCCCTCGGGGGAACTGGATACAGGTTTGAGGAACCCCACCTTCTTACCCTCAGCCTGAAGCATCCTGCCCAGACCGGCACATAAAGTGCTCTTCCCGGCAGCCTCCCCCATAGCGGTAATATACAAAGCAACCATCAAAGCCTCCTTAGTCCACAGATCAAATCTCCAGCCACCTGGATTTCACACTAAAAGTATATCATATCTTCTCCTCAAGGCAACGCCTGGAGCCGTAATCTACGACCCTAGTTTAGGTACAGGTTTCACATGGTCTCGCATCGAATTCCTCTCCTATCGAGGGAGAGGTTAGGGCCTGTCCTGAAACCTGGCCTTGGCCAGGCCCAAGGCTTGTCGAAGGATAAGGATGAATTTACAATCCCCCTAAATCCCCCTTTGGTAAAGGGGGGAAGGGGGGATTTGCCCTCATGGCAACGCCCGAACTCGAAAAAAGGCCGTCCTTCTGCTAAAATGCCCACAGCACTAAGACAGGGCTTGCTGGTGAAAGGAATATGTAAATGAAGAAGATATGGGCACCGTGGAGAATAGAGTATATTCGAGGTGAAAAGACAAAGGAGTGCATATTCTGCCAAAAGTCAAAGGAGAGTAGCGATAAGGATAACTACATTCTCTTCAGAGGAGTAAATAACTTCGTTATCTTGAATACCTATCCCTATAATCCCGGCCACCTGATGGTAGCCCCCTACAAGCACCTGGCTGACCTGGAAGGGCTAACCGACGAGGAACTGCTTGAGCACTTCGATCTTGTGAGAAAGAGTGCCAGAGCCCTGACCGAGGCATACAAACCCCAGGGATTCAACATCGGCATAAACCTGGGCCGTGTAGCGGGTGCTGGCGTGGAAGGCCACATCCACACCCATATCATCCCCCGCTGGAGTGGCGACACCAATTTCATAACGGTGGTATCCGACATCAGGGTGATACCACAAGCCCTGGACGCAACCTACTCCGAATTGCTGGGGAGGATAGCCAGGGGTGCTGTGAGAACATAGCAGTCCAGGTGAAAATCAATGCTGACAACGGGCAATCCTAAACTTCCACTGGACACTTCTACCAAACTCCTTTATACTATATATAATAGAATTAGTGAATTATTTCACAATTTCGCTGCAAGAGCCCGTTTGAACCGTTCTCTCCAGAGAACAATACGATTTCCGAGATTTGTATAGGAAATGCCAGAGACGAGTGCCATAGTCCTTGAGCCCACCAACAACTTTCTTTCTTTTGTTCAAAGTCACACTGGGGAAAACATTACTTCCTGCTATCAGTGCGGGAAATGCAGCGCGGGCTGCCCTACTGCGTATGCTATGGATATCACCCCGCGGCAAGTCATGCGGGGGATCCAGCTCGGCCTCAAAGATGAGATACTGGATAGCTCGGCAATCTGGCTTTGTGTGAGTTGCCAGACCTGCTCTTTGAGGTGCCCCCGAGAGATTGACATCGCCAAGATTATGGAGTCTCTACGGCTATTTTCCCAGGCTGAAGGCAGACCGCCCGCGCAAAGGGAGATAGCTGTTTTCTACAGCGCCTTCCTCCAGCAGGTACGCCTCTTCGGTCGCCTTCACGAGATCGGGTTAGCAATCACGTATAACGTGCTCAGCATGCACTTCTTCAACAACATTAAGCGCTTACCGGCACTGCTTACCAGAGGGAAGTTAAAGCTCGTGCCCCAAAGAACAAAGGGATCGTCAGAGGTTAGGCAGATTGAAGCACGAGTAAAGGAGCTAGAGAGGAAGTCGAGCTAGCGTTGGCACCAGCAGAATCCAATGTCGGCAAGTCTGTTGTGGAGCAGGTCTATTCTTATTACCCAGGATGTTCATTGCACGCCACGGCGGCAGAATACGATGTCTCTACGCGGCTGGTATGCCAGAAGCTGGGCGTTGAACTGCGTGAACTGGAAGACTGGGTCTGCTGCGGTGCCTCAGCTGCCCACTCCACAGACCACCTACTGAGCCTAGCTCTTCCCGCCCACACCTTAAAGCAAGCTGAGGAAAAGGGTCTTCCACTGGCTGTTCCCTGCGCCATGTGCTTTTCCCGACTGAAATTCACCCTTCATGAACTCGAGAATAAGGATACCCTGGCCCTTGTCAGCGGCGCCGTTGGCAAAGAACTGAGCACCGCTGTCACCGTCAAGCCGATGCTCCAGGTATTGGCAGATGAGGACATCCCTCTCCCGATCGCAAAGCCTCTAAGCGGGCTGAAGGTAGCTTGCTACTACGGCTGCCTTTTGGTTCGCCCCCCGGAAGTAGTAGGTTTTGACGATGCGGAGAACCCGCAAACGATGGACCATCTAATTGAGAGGCTTGGTGCTGAGGCAATTGATTGGGGATTGAAGACATCCTGCTGTGGCGCTGGCGTGGCCTTCGCCCGCCTCGATGTTGTCCTCAAGCTATCTCATCGTATCCTCTCTCTCGCACAGAAAAGCGGCGCTGACTGTGTTGCAGTCGCCTGTCCCATGTGCCACGCCAATCTGGATATGTACCAGAAGGATATGACCGTGAAGTTGGGATGGAAAACCGAATTACCTGTCCTGTACTTCACGCAGCTAATGGGGCTCTCTCTGGGCTTCTCGCCCAAGGAGCTTCTGCTGGATAAACATATCACCAATCCATTACCCATGCTGCGCGAAAAGAAGCTTACCTAGGAGGAAGGATGTCCCGGATAGGGGTCTTTGTCTGCCATTGCGGCACGAACATAGGGGGCGTAGTTAACGTCCCTGAAGTCGTCGAAGCAGCCAGGCACATGCCGTTGGTGGCCTACGCTGATGCAAACAAGTACACCTGCAGCGAAGTAGGGCAGGCTTCGATCCGCGATGCAATACGCGAGCAGAGGCTGGACCGGGTAGTTATAGCCTCCTGCTCCCCACGGATGCACGAGAATACCTTCCGCAGAACTGTTGCCGCCGCCGGGCTTAATCCTTATCTCTTGGAGATCTCAAACATAAGAGAACACTGTAGCTGGGTACACTCCGATTCCAAGGATGCCACAGCGAAGGCTATCGACCTGGTAAGAATGGCCGTGGCAAAGGTCGCTCGTCATGAATCCCTTTTACCCAAACAAGTGGGCCTCACCAAGCGTGCCCTGATAATCGGTGGAGGCATTACGGGAATACAGGCAGCTTTGGATATAGCTTCCGCTGGTCATGAAGTCGTACTAGTGGAAAAGGAGCCCAGCATCGGCGGGCGCATGTCACAGTTGGATAAGACATTCCCCACCCTTGATTGCTCGGCTTGCATACTGACCCCGAAGATGGTCGATGTGGCCCAGCATCCTAACATCACCCTTCTCACATATTCCGAGGTAAAAGAGGTGAGGGGCTTTGTGGGCAATTTCGAGGTGGATATCCTGAAAAAGGCGAAAATGGTCGACTACGTGAAATGTACCGGCTGCGGCACCTGCTGGCAGGCTTGTCCCGAAAGAATACCATCGGAGTTCGATATGGGCCTGGGGTCGCGTCCTGCCATCTATATACCCTTTGCCCAGGCTGTCCCTAACAAGCCAGTGATCGATATAGCGAATTGCCGTTACGAGAAATATCTCAAATGGAAAGAGACGGAGGAAGGCCCGGAGCCACCTCAGTGCCGCATCTGTGAAGGGGTTTGTCCCACGGAAGCCATTGACCGGTCGCAGAAAGACGAGATTATCACCGAGAAGTTCGGTGCTGTAGTGGTTACCACGGGATTTAAAACGTTCGATCACAGCGTCTATGGTGAGTATGGCGGGGGAAGATACCCCGATGTCATCAGTTCGCTCGAGCTGGAGAGGCTTATGTCCGCAGCGGGACCTACCGGGGGCGAAGTGCTGCGGCCCTCTGATGGCAGTCATCCCAAGAATGTGGTATTTATCCAGTGTGTGGGATCGCGTGATGACAAGGTGGGGCGGCCCTATTGCAGCAAGGTTTGCTGCATGTACACCGCAAAGCATGCCATCATGCTCAGGGAGCATGACCACGAAGTCCAGTGCTACGTTTTCTATATAGATGTCCGTGCCGGGGGCAAAGACTTCGAGGAATTCGCGCGTCGCGCCCAGGATGAAACTGGAGCGCTTTATCTCAGAGGAAGAGTCTCACAAATTTACCAGGAGGGAAAGAATCTCAAGGTGCTGGGCGAGGACTCGCTCATAGGGAGGCCAGTTGAGATCGAAGCAGACCTGGTCGTGCTGGCAACAGGTATGGAGCCCAGCGATAATGCTGACTTGATCGCACAAAAACTCAACATCAGCTACAATACCTATAATTTCCTGATCGAAGCCCATCCCAAGCTGCGCCCCGTGGAGACTCAGACCGATGGCATTTTCGTCGCTGGAACCTGCGTCGGCCCCCGCGACATTCCAGACTGCGTAGCACACGGCGGTGCAGCCGCAGCTAAGGTGGTTGCCCTGCTTAGCCAGGACAGCCTGACTACCGATCCGCTTACCTCGATTGTTGACCCAATGAAGTGTGTCGGCTGCTTCGCTTGCAAGGAAGTCTGTCCTTTCAACGCAATCGATGAGCAGGTCACCAGAGACAAACGCACCATCGCTTCTATCAATGAGAGCCTTTGCAAGGGCTGTGGGCTCTGTGTTGTGGCCTGCCGCCCCGGGGCGGTAAACCTGCGCGGCTTCACCAGCCAGCAACTGCTTTCGGAGGTTTTAACGCTTGTCCGTGGATAACGGTCCCCTGATTATTGGCTTCCTGTGCAACTGGTGCAGCTATGCAGGAGCGGATATGGCCGGTACCAGTCGTGCAGCATATCCAGCCAACATCCGTATCATACGTGTTCCCTGTTCGGGCAGGGTTGATCCATTGTTGATTGTGAAGTGCTTTGAGGAGGGCGCCGATGCTGTTCTCGTCGCCGGCTGCCATCCCGGAGACTGTCACTATAATGAGGGTAACTACTATAGCCGGCGCCGCTTCGCCCTGTTGAGAGCGCTGCTGGATTTCATGGGCATAGAAAAAGAGCGGTTTCAAGTAGAGTGGGTTTCAGCGTCAGAGGGCAAACGTTTTGCCAAGATCGTTACTAAGTTCACCGAAGAGATGATAGAGCGAGGATCCAGGAAGGCGAGCTGATGGGATCTGACTTCACCCAGCAGATAAGGGACAAGGCTAAGGAGCTGCTTGAGAAAGGCACCGTAGAATGCGTTATTGGCTACGAGACTGGCAGCGACGGCTTTAGCGCACGCCCCGCTTTCATCTACGAGCCCGCAGAAGTAGAGCGGCTTGTCTTCGACAACACCTGCAGCCACAACCTCGTCAAGTATCTCCTCAACAAGAAGGGCAAACCCACCGCAGTGATAGTCAAGGGCTGCGATTCTCGTTCTCTCAACCTGCTGCTGAGCGAGAAGCAGATCGATCGTGACAATATCTTTATAATAGGCGTGGTCTGTCCGGGAGTGGTGGAGTGGGGCTGGAACAATCGCAGCGACCAGCTTCAGATACGCTGCAATTGGTGCCGGCAGCACAATCCTGTGATTTACGACTTCCTGGTGGGTGAACCTGTCACTGAGGGGCCTCCCGATGATTTCGCCGATATAGCCGCAATGGAGACTAAGTCTACAGAGGAAAGAGAAGCGTTCTGGCGGGAACAAGCCGAACATTGCGTTCGATGCTATGCCTGCCGCCAGGCCTGCCCCGGCTGCTACTGCATCGATTGCTTTGTAGAACAGCTCGACCCGGAATGGGTGGGGATCAGGATTGCCCCTGAAGAGAACTTGATGTGGAACACAATCCGTGCATTCCACCTTGCGGGGCGCTGCATCTCCTGCAACGAGTGCGAGCGAGTCTGCCCGGTCAACATTCCTCTCAGTTTGCTGAACAGGAGGATTGAGCGGGAGGTGCTAGGCCTGTTCGATTACCGGGCGGGAATGAGCGAAGATGCAGTGGCACCTTTGATTACATTCATGAAGGACGAGAAGCTGGGGATAGGGGAATGACAAAGATTATAGGGAAAAACGAGCTGGAGTCCTGGCTGAGCGGCATCATGAAGGAACGAACCGTGTTCGCTCCCACGCGTGTCGATGATCTTATCCTCTTTCGTCCGGTTCAGTCCGCAGATGAGATTGTGTTCGACTATGAGAATACAAACCTTTCGCCCAAGGAGTTGTTCTTTCCCAAGACGGAGACACTGTTTACCGCCGTGCCAAAGGACGGTGACATTGAACTTACACCTACAACTGTTGACCAGGAGGTCATTCTCTTCGGCATCCGCCCATGTGATGCACGCGGAATTGCCATACTCGACGGCCCCTTCTTAGATGAGCCCGCCGACTCCCTCTGGTCTCAGCATAGAGAAAAGACCACCATGATCGGCCTTTCCTGCACCAAACCTGCCCCTCAATGCTTCTGTACCAGCATGGGCAGCGCTCCAAATGACGCTTCCAACGTCGATATAATGCTTACCCAAGTCGAAGACGGCTATGCCGTAGAAACCATAACCGAGAAGGGGGAAAAGCTTCTCCAAGGGGTAGAACTCAGGGAATCGGACGTGCAACCTCCTGTGCCCACCTGCGACGTAAATATACCCGCCGAAGGCATCGTGGAAGCCATAACGAAAATGTTCGATGACCCATACTGGAGCCGGCTAGCGGACCGTTGTATTCATTGCAACGTCTGTGCCTATGTCTGCCCCACATGCTACTGCTTCGACATAAGAGATCGTACGGACAAAGGAAAGACCGAGCGGATACGTACATGGGAAAGCTGTCAGTCAAAAGGATTCACCCGTATCGCCGGCGGCTATGATCCCCGGGCAGATAAGGGAACCCGCCTCCGCCAGCGTTTTTGTCACAAGCTGCTCTACTTTCCGCAGCAGTTCGGCGCTCTCGGCTGTGTAGGTTGCGGCCGTTGCGTAATCGCCTGTCCCGTAAATATTGACATCAGGGAGATCATCTCCGATGTGCAGAAAATAGGAGCTGAAGTTGGTCAAGGAAGCAACTGAGAAAGCAGTTCCAAATCCTTTCGTGCCCTATCCAGCCACGCTGAAAAGCGTCGTCGACTTGACCCCTGACGTCAAGCTTTTCACACTGGAACTCGATAGAGCCCAAGATGAGTTCGATTACAAACCGGGGCAGTTTGCCTTCGTCTCCGCCTATGGTGCGGGCGAGTCCCCCTTTGGAGTGACCTCGGTGGCCTATCGTAGAGAGGGCCTGCAGTTCGCTGTGAGAAGGGTGGGCACGGTCACCAATGCTCTTCATCAGCTCGAGCCGGGAGCCAAGACGGGGGTGCGTGGTCCATTCGGCAACTTTTTCCCAATGGATGACTACAAGAACAAGAACATCATTATCATCGGCGGCGGCATCGGTTTCGCTCCTTTGCGTCCCGTTATCACTACTATTCTGGATAATCGCGACGATTATGCCGACGTTCTGATTCTCAACGGAGCGCGCAGCCCCAGTGACCTTTGTTTCGCCTCTGAGTTCGACGACTGGGTAAAGTCTCCACGGACCAAGCTCGAACTCACCGTTGACGCCGGCGATGAGAACTGGAACGGCAGAGTAGCACTGATCCCGGACGTGATAACAGAGCTTCAGCCTTCGCCGAAAGATGCCATCACGATAATATGCGGCCCTCCGATCATGATCAAGTTCACACTCTCCAGGCTGAAGCAATTGGGCTTCGCTGACGAACAGATCGTGACCACCCTTGAAGGCAAGATGAAGTGCGGTTTGGGGAAATGCTTCCGCTGCAACGTTGGCGAGAAATACGTCTGCAGAGACGGCCCCGTCTTTACCTTCGAGCAGATCTCCAACTTCATCGAGCAGTTCTAACACCGTATACACCTACTCACAGTCTAGGCGTGGTGGGTCTTATCTATACTGCCCCTTCCACCGCTGAGTGAACACTCGGATTTATAGATAGTGCATAGGTTATACTATACACTCAGCAGGCAGATATATTAAAAGGAGGGTACATGGAGTATCGACAGATGACCGCGCCCTGTGGATTGGATTGCT
>DAOUTY010000156.1 GCA_030668425.1 Chloroflexota bacterium | reverse complement strand
TGGTTATAACTTCGCTGGCATGGACAACGCTTACCCCGCATCCAGCAGGGTCATGGTTATTCAGTTCCCCCCGCACCACGTTCTCCTGCCCCACCAACACAATCTCTATCTTGTCGTCATCGATTGCTGCAATTGCCCCCTTTATTAGCTCCCCAGGGGCATGATCACCACCCATGGCATCCAAAGCGATCCTGATTTTATTAGATACCTTTTGACTGGGCACTCTCCGTTCCCTCCCATAGGTCGCAACGCCCACCCCAGTAGGCGACGACCTCGTCATTTTGCAATATTCGGGCGACCTCACAGCGATCAGAGCACGCTTTGCATTCAAAGGAGGAGGTGCGATAGCCCGCTTCGCTCGCCTCGAACCCGATGAAGCCAGTCGATTTGCCACTGCAGAACATCTCTTCGCGAACTAGAAGTGCCGCCCCTATAGCCCCCATCGCCTCGTGATAAACTGGGACCATAACCTCGGTGTTCAAGCTTTCTTCGAAGGCATGGACAACCCCTTGATTAAAGGCTACCCCACCCTGAAATACAATAGGAGATAGCATCTCTCTCCCCGCAGCAACATCATTCAAGTAATTGCGAACCAGAGCCTGACACAGACCATAGATTATATCGTCTGTATCATGTCCCATCTGCTGCTTGTGTATCATATCAGACTCAGCGAATACAGTACACCGCCCATCGATGTGCACAGGAGCTCTACTCTGGAGCGCTTGCTCCCCGAAGTCCTCGATTCTCATATTGAGCCGTGCTGCCTGCCGATCGAGGAAGCTGCCAGTGCCAGCGGCACAAACCGTGTTCATGGCGAAATCGACCACCATGTTATCCCGGACGATGATTAGCTTCGAATCCTGGCCCCCGATCTCAATGATGGTGCGCACATCCGGGATATAATGCAGGGTGGCAACGGCCTGTGCGGTGATCTCATTCTTAACCAAATCCGCCCCCAAGATAACCCCTGCCAAGTACCGGGCGCTGCCTGTAGTACAAACGCCCTGAATGGTGCCCCCAGGGGGGAGATATTTCTGAATCTCCCTGAGTCCCTGCTGGACAACGACGATCGGCTTGCCTTCAGTGCGAAGATAATTGTAGGCGACAAGCTCACCTCCCCCGGTCACCAAGGCAAACTTGGTAGTAACCGAGCCAACATCGACGCCGAGATAGATATTCATTTCACCCCGCGATCAGTCAAGCTGTCCGTATTCTTGCCATTTTCTGGACTAGTATAGATACAAACAGCTAACGGGTCAAGCATTTTTACTCGTCAATACTATTGGTTGCAAACCACCCCGCCACTCAGTTTATCGCGTTCTCTATGTGTTCCAACCGTGAGATTCCGTCATCGTCGTTGAGTTCCACCGCAACCACGTCGATGCGCCACGACGAAGGCGCGTTATTAAGGGTCTGGATATAGGCATTGGCCAACGAGATCAGCTTCTCCCTCTTGGCAACGGTGACCGACTCTTCAGGGGTGCCAAAATCACAGCTCTTCTTGGTGCGCACCTCAACAAAAACAAGGCATTCGTCCTGCCTGGCAACGATGTCGATTTCCCCCTGACGACAGCGGAAGTTCCTCTCAATGATTTCGTAGTCAAGCCCTTTCAAGAAATCTACTGCTAATTTCTCTCCCCTGGCCCCGACTTCTCTACGTGTTAACGGCATGCCCTTATCCGTTGCATCAGTTCTTCCCGAGCCAAGTCCGGTGAACCGATCCTGATGCAATAGACCGTTTGGGTCACTATGATTGAAAATAAACCTTTTGATGCGCTTCAACAACGCACTCACCGACAACCTCCCTTCTGCCATGGCACACCCCGATGCAATTTGCCCCAGGTCTGATATATCTTCTCCAATACGGTGCTATCATCACTGCTCACATACGAGCGAGCCTATTTTACCACCCATAGTCAAGCATTTCAGAGCCAAAGTATAGCGCAAGCAATCCGTGGAACCGAGGGGGCTTATCCACGAGATTCCCCCCTCAAGATCTCTTAGCGGAATTAGCCTGAGAGGCCCTGAGGCGCCCACAGCGCCCCCTGCGATTGAGACAGGGTATGTTCTCTGCAAATCCACCATTGCAGATAGTCTGAACTGGCCCCCATCGCCTCTGGCTGCACCTGGCTCCCATCCCTGGCTAATGCCCTGCCTTCCTCCCCTTAATTCGTGCGTAGGGGGTTCAGTCGCTAGGTTAGTTTCTGCAAAGGCGCCAGGCTCAGCAGGAATTTCTTGACCCCTGCATCCCCTTTGAAAGCGATGGTAACCTGATGGTCGCCACTTGCGGCCAAACAATTGACCACAATGCCGTCGCCGAACATGGCATGGTTAACATGATCCCCTGCTTTCAAAGGAGGCAGAGTGCGCGTCTCTACGGCCTGGGGCTCATGTTCCTTCCCTGCAGACGGTATGTGGGTGATAGCAGATGGGTGAGGATGTGCTCGCTTAGAAAGTGAATCCCCCGGCGAGGACAGCAGGTGCGACGGGATATCGCCCAGGAAGCGTGACGGGGGGTTGTGCGCGCTGCGCCCCATAAGGCTGCGGCGCAGAGCATGAACCAGATAGACCCTTTCCTTGGCTCTGGTTATCCCCACATAACACAGGCGGCGCTCCTCCTCCATCTGCGCCGGGTCAGGCATCGACTTAAAATGAGGCAGAATACCCTCCTCCATACCCACGATAAACACCACGGGAAACTCCAGACCCTTAGCCTGGTGCAGGGTTATAAGCGTTACTGCATCGACTTTTTCGTCCAGATCGTCGACATCGGACACCAGGGCTACATCTTCCAGAAAATAGGCCAGGCCATCCCGGGGCTCGAGGTCCTGATATCTGCTAGCCACTGTGCGCAGTTCCAGGATATTATCCCACCTCTCCTCCCCATCCACACTATCCAACGTATATTTCTCATACCCGGTCCTCTCCAGCACCAGGTCGAAGAGATCGACCAGATTCAACTCCTGGCTCTTCGCTATGACTTCATCGAGCATATTCAGGAAATCGCTCAGCGCCTGGATGCTTCGTGTCCCAAGCTGTGTTGGCTCGTCCCCCTGAGCTACAAGCTTGAGAGCGGCATAATATGACAGTCCCCTCTCGTTTACCCATCGGGTGAGTTCAGCGACGGTGCGCTGCCCGATGCCACGTCCGGGCACGTTTATTATTCGAGCAAGGCTCACGCCATCATAGGGGTTATAGATCAGCCGGAGATAGGCCATGACATCTTTGACTTCACGCCGCTCATAGAAGCGTGTACCACCCACCAGCCTGTAGGGGAACCCATAGCGCACAAATGTCTCTTCAAGTGCGCGTGACTGCGCATTAGTACGATACATGATAGCGCAATCGCCAGCCTTCCAGCGACCATCAGCTGCCAGCCTTTCCAACTCACTGACCACAAAGTGCGCCTCCTCATGCTCGCTGTAGGTCTCTGCCAGGATAAGTGGAGTGCCAGCTTCGTTCTCAGTCCAGAGATTCTTCTCCTTTCGCTGCTGGTTGGCGGCGATTACATGGTCTGCGGCTTCAAGGATGGTCTGGGTGGAGCGATAGTTCTGCTCCAGGAACAAGACCTTGACATCGGGATAATCCTTCTCGAAGTCAAGAATATGGCGCAGGTCAGCGTGCCTCCAGGAGTAGATCGATTGATCAGGGTCTCCGACTACGCAGATATTACGATACTTCCCCGCCAGCTGCTTAGATAAGATATATTGGGCGAGATTAGTATCCTGAAACTCATCGACCATAACATGCAGGTAGCGCGACTGATACTTGTCCAAGACCTTGGGGTGGTCGCGAAAGAGGTGCGCTGTCCTCATAATCAAATCGTCGAAGTCCAGGGCATTGCTCTCGCCAAGAAGCTCCTGGTAACGCTCATACACCCGCGCTACCACTTCTTCAAAGTAGTTGCCAACCAGCCCCCGGTAATCCTGGGGGGCGAGGAGCTTGGCCTTAGCCGAGGAGATCGCTGACCCGATGCCACGCGGGGAATACTGCTTGGGGTCAAGTCCCACCTGCTCGATGCTGCGCTTGAGCAGGCTGAGATGGTCGCTGTCATCGTAGATGACGAAACCTCTGTCCAGCCCTATATGCTGTGATTCAGTACGCAGGATGCGGACGCAGGTGGCGTGGAAGGTGCCCAGAGTCAGTCCCTCAATAGCTCGCCCTAGAAAGTGATATATCCTCTCCCGCATCTCGCGGGCTGCCTTGTTGGTGAAAGTGACCGCAAGGATGCGCTGAGGGCTGATACCGCAGACGGTAATGAGATAGGCTACCCGGTGAGCGATGACCCTGGTCTTGCCCGATCCCGGGCCCGCTACGATGAGCACCGGCCCCTCTATGGCCTCCACAGCCTCTCTCTGGGCAGGATTAAGACCGTCTAGAAAATCCATTTTGCACCAAGGCCATTATATCAGCGCGAGGGTGGCGACTTCAATAAGAGTCAGCGTAGGGTGGATGCATCGTAGCGAAACCCACCGTTTTCATCTCCCCTTTGGGAAGGTGGGTTCCATTTCATTTCACCCACCCTACCCTACTGATAAGTGCCCTTGGAAAAGAGGTCTGGTATGCTGACCGCACCCACGGCTTCCATTTGAGTATGACACCTCAGTAATCCCCCTCTATCCCCCTTTAGGGCACATGGGGACTTCTATTCCCCCCTTTGTAAAGGGGAGAGGGGGATTATATTTTTAGGTGATGGCAAGCCCTCCGAGAGGGGCCCAACTAATCGGTGAACAGGGGCTTGTCTCTGGTGATGATCCGCTTATCCCTGGCC
>DAOUTY010000012.1 GCA_030668425.1 Chloroflexota bacterium | reverse complement strand
TAGGGATGTTGCTGGCCATAGACTGCTATGGCCCCATAGCTGACAACGCCGCAGGAATCTCCGAAATGGGCGGACTGGGGAAAGAGGTCAGATCACGTACCGAGGCTCTCGACGCTGTGGGCAACACCACCGCTGCCATAGGCAAGGGATTCGCTATTTCTTCGGCAGCGCTGGCATCCCTGGCCTGGCTGGCCACCTTCTTCGCCGTGGCTAAGGAGGAGACAGGCACCGCCATACTTGCAAGCCTCTCTCAGATAGAGGTGATTGTCGGCTTGTTCATCGGCGCAATGCTTCCTTTCCTGTTCTCCGCTCTGTCGATGCGAGCCGTGAGCCGCGGCGCTTTTTCCGTCTGCAAGGAAGTTAGGAGGCAATTCAAGGAAATACCTGGTTTGATGGAAGGTACCGCCAAAGCCGACTACGCCAGTTGTGTTAACATAACCACTCACAAGGCCCTGAAAGGGATGATAGTGCCGGGGCTGTTGGTGATACTGGTTCCGCTTGCAATCGGCTTTGGCCTGGGACTGGAAGCCCTGGCAGGATTCCTGACAGGGGCTTTGGTGACCGGTTTCGTTTTGGCGATACTAATGGCTAACTCAGGCGGAGCTTGGGATAACGCGAAAAAATATATCGAGTCCGGCCATCTGGGAGGCAAGGGCAGCGACGCTCACAAGGCGGCCGTTATAGGGGATACTGTTGGCGATCCCTTCAAGGACACGGCTGGACCTTCGCTCAATATCCTGATAAAACTCGTGGGTAAGGTGGCAGTAATGTTCGTACCCGTTTTTGTGTTGGTAGCTTCTTAAAAGCCTTCACGTTTGTAGGTTCATGAGCGACTTGCTTCTTATCTTGGGCGATGAGCACAAACTAAACGCTTCGAGGGGGCCTTTAGTCTGTGCTTGTTGTTTTTATATCGTATAGGAAAGGAGGTTCAAAAAATTGGGTCTTATCTGGCTTGTTCCGGTGGCCGGTGTCTTCGCGATAGTATTCGCCATCCTGCTCATTAGAGACATACTGCGCCGCGATACCGGCACCCCGGAGATGCAGCAAATAGGTGACATGATTCTAGAGGGGGCTCTGGCCTTCCTCAGGCGACAGTATACCACCATCGGCATCATCGCAGTATTCACCGCGGTGATCGTAGCAGTACTTGTAGGGACGCTACGCGGCGAGGAAGGGATAGCGGGCATGACCCCCGTAGGCATCGCCTGGCGTACAGGGGTGGCTTTCCTTGTCGGCGCTTTCTGCTCGGCAGTTTCGGGCTACATAGGTATGTACATCTCGGTGAAATCCAACGTGCGCTGCGCTTCTGCAGCCCGCCGCAGCCTCAATGAGGCTGTTACCGTGGCCCTGAGGGGAGGAGCCGTCTCCGGCTTCCTCATCGTGGCCTTGAGCCTTATTGGGGTGTCCATTATGTACTACGCCTATGGAGGCCACAATAACCCCGATATCGCGCCTCACGTCATAATAGGCTTCGGCTTCGGTGCCAGCTTCGTGGCGCTTTTCGCCCAGCTTGGCGGAGGGATTTACACCAAGGCAGCAGACATGGGAGCCGACCTGGTCGGCAAGGTAGAGGCGGGTATCCCCGAGGATGACCCCAGGAACGCTGCCGTCATCGCCGATCTCGTTGGTGATAACGTAGGCGACTGTGCCGGCCGTGGCGCAGACCTCTTCGAGTCCACCGCTGCTGAGAATATCGGCGCCATGATCCTCGGCGTAGTGCTCTACCTGATCACCGGTAACGCGGTCTGGGTGCTGTTCCCGCTGGTCATCCGCTCCTTCGGCATCTTCGCCAGCATGATAGGAGTACTGCTGGTGAAAGCTAAGGAGGGCGAGAACCCGATGAACGCCCTCAACCGGGGCTACTTTATCGCCATCGGGCTTTCCCTGATAGGCATGGTAGTGACGGTAATCGTAATGCTGGGAACAGAATACGCCTGGCTCATCGGTGCCGGAGCGGTGGGCATTGCGGCCAGTGTGGTGATAGTGTTTATTACCCAGTACTACACCGAGCCCGGGCACCGTCCTGTGGACGGGATTGCCAAAGCATCCCGCACCGGACCGGCTACGAACATAGTCGAGGGCACCGCGGTAGGCTTCGAGACTACCCTCGCCACCGCTTTCGCCATCGGCCTGGCACTCCTTCTCTCCTACTGGATGGGAACACAGATAGGGCTCGCAGGCGGCGGCGCGTTCGGCACCGCTGTGGCAACCATGGGCATGCTCATGACTTGTCCCTTCATCCTGACAATGGATACCTTCGGCCCCATCACCGATAACGCCAATGGCATCATCCAGATGGCGGGGGTAGGAGGGGAAGCACGCAGTATTACCGACCGCCTTGACGCCGTGGGCAACACCACCAAGGCACTGACCAAGGGCTTTGCTATGGTGTCCGCGGGCCTGGCCGCCTTCCTGCTATTCCAGGCCTACCTGGAGCGGGTGGCACTGCTCAGGGGAGAGCCGTTCCACATAGTGGACATTGCCAGGGTAGAGGTATTTGTCGGCGCTCTGGCTGCTGTTATGCTGGTCTTCCTTTTCAGCTCGATGGCTATCAGGGCTGTGGGGAGGACAGCGGGCAAGGTTATCGACGAAGTGAGACGTCAGTTCAAGGCCGACCCCGGTATTATGGAAGGCACGTCGAGGCCGGACTACGCCGGGTGTGTCGACATTACAGCGAAGGCTGGTTTGAGGCAAATGATCGCACCTTCGGTGCTGGTAGTAGCCTCGCCGATAGTATTAGGTGTCGTCTTTGCTCAGATACCAGGCTACGATGCTGCCATGGCAGTGGCCGCATTCCTCATGGTAGGAACCATTGCCGGTATTATGATGGCCAGCTTCTTCAATAACGGCGGTGGCGCCTGGGACAATGCAAAGAAGCTCATCGAAAGCGGAGAGTTCAAGGATGAGGAGGGCAACGTCATTGGCAAGGGAACGCTCACTCACGCTGCCGCAGTGGTTGGCGATACTGTAGGCGATCCGTTCAAGGACTGCGCTGGCCCGTCACTGCACGTTTTGGTGAAGCTCCTGAGCACGATCACTCTGGTGCTATGCCCGCTCTGGGTCGCGCTGGCCTAGCAACCCGGACTATCTATTAGGACTGCAGTCGGAACCCCTTCTTTATACAAGGAAGGGGTTCCGTTTGCGTTCAGCACCGATGGTGGTTGCAGGCCCATGCCCGGGATAGACTATAGTATCATCAGGCAGCACCATGAGCTTGGTAACTATGCTATTTATTAGCGTGGCATAGTCACCTCCAGACATATCAGTCCGGCCAATACCAAAGTTAAACAGGGTATCACCGGAGAAAAGCACCCCATCCCCCAAGAGCGAGATGCCTCCCGGCGTATGCCCGGGTGTGTGCAGCACGGTAAGCTTCAAGTCACTAACCTCGATTACATCGCCATCTCGAAGCACTCTATCAGGCCCGGGCGGGGACTTAAAAGACCCACTCACCACTACCCCCAGCATACGGCCGAACATCGCAGGTGTCATCCCTTCCACATCCGCCTCATGGACAGCGTAGTCTGCGCCGGTGGCTTCTTTAACCTGGCGTAGCGCACCAACGTGATCGACATGGTTATGGGTAGCTACTATCAGCCCTACAGTCAAACCGAGGCCATGCACAGCGTTCAATATAGCATCGGCGTCGGCACCCGGGTCGATAATTATCCCCTCCTTGGTCGTTTCCGAACCCACGATAAAGCAGTTCGAGGCAAACATACCAACAACGAGCTCTTTCAGAATCATTCTTCCCCCCACTAAATATTGTCGCTATTTGCAGCGGCTTGTCAAGGCTTTACACTGGTCAAGTACATTAGTGACACATTGTCTCTCTCCATTGTCCCTGTCATTGCGAGCAAAGCGAAGCAATCTCATAATAGCTTCCATCCCCCCACATTTCGGTCTGAGCCTCAAGGTCGAAGACTGAGATTGCTTCGGCCGCCTTAGGCGACCTCGCAATGACAACTGACAGAACCTCTTGCAATGAGGGGAAAGTGTCACCCGTCTATCTGAACGAGATTAGTCTTTACACTCATAGGCAAAACTGCTAACCTTATGTAGCGTCCCGATTCCCATCGGGACGGAGAATTCGTTGCCACAGGAGTGGCAACGCTACCCACTGTAAATAGCTTAATCGGGAGAAACAAAGTGACAGAGCAAGCCCCTGGCAAAGTAAACATGGATAAACTGGTGTCGCTATGCAAGCGGCGCGGATACATCTTTCCATCAAGTGAGATCTACGGCGGGCTTGGCGCATGCTACGATTATGGGCCGCTCGGCGTAGAGCTTAAGAACAATGTCAAGGCCTGCTGGTGGAAAGCGGTGGTCCAGGAACGCGACGACATGGTCGGGCTGGACGCCTCTATCCTGATGCACCCCCAAACATGGGTCGCCAGCGGCCATGTGGGTGGCTTCGCCGACTCTTTGGTTGACTGCAAGGAATGCCGCAAACGCTGGCGTGCCGATGATGTCAAAGACGGGAAATGCCCCGATTGCGGCGGTGAACTCACCGAACCCCGGATGTTCAATCTGATGTTCAAGACATTCGTCGGCGCTGTGGAGGATGAAGCAGGCACGGTTTACCTCCGCCCGGAGACAGCGCAGGGCATTTTCGTCAACTTCCAGAATGTGCTCAATTCCACTCGAAGGAAGTTACCCTTCGGCATCGCTCAAATCGGGAAGGCCTTCCGAAACGAGATCACCACGGGCAACTTCATCTTCCGCACACGTGAGTTCGAGCAGATGGAGATCGAATACTTCGTCAAGCCCGGCAGCGATGAGGAGCTGTTCCAGTACTGGGTCGGGGAAAGGTTTGACTGGTATGTCAGCCTGGGCATCAAAAAGGAAAACCTCAGGCTACACCAGCACTCCAAGGACGAGCTTGCCCATTACGCCAAGGAATGCTATGACATAGAATACCTGTTCCCTATAGGCTGGTCCGAGATAGAGGGCATCGCTAATCGCACCGACTTCGACCTGAGACAGCACACCAGCTACAGCGGCAAAGACCTGAGCTATTACGATGAGGAGAGCAAGGAGCACATAATCCCCTACGTCATTGAGCCCTCAGCGGGGGTTGACCGCTCGGTACTGGCTTTCCTGGCAGATGCCTATGACGAAGAGCACGTCAACGACGAGTTGAGAGTCGTCTTAAGGCTCCACCCGGCGCTGGCGCCGATAAAGGTTGCGATCCTGCCTCTGAGCCGGAATGAGAAGCTGCTGCCACTGTCCCAGGAAATCTACACCGACTTGCGACGATACTGGATGGTGCAATATGACAACGCTCAGAGCATAGGCAGGCGTTATCGCAGGCAGGACGAGATCGGCACCCCCCTTTGCGTTACAATCGACTTCGATTCGCTCGAGGACAATGCAGTCACCATACGCGAGCGCGACAGCATGCGTCAGATACGAGTGCCTGTCAAGGAGTTGAAGTCAACACTCGATGCTAAGCTGAACGGCGAACCCTTCGAGGTCCTGCCCCCCGGCGGGAAGAAATGGCTCGGATTCGAGGACTGAGAAAACAATGAAGGCGATGATTCTGAAGGGGACAAGCACCATCGAATGTGACTTTTGCGTCAAAGGCTACGAAAACAGTGAGAGCATTCGAGCATGGATAGGTTGCCCGACGTCAGGCAATCTACCCAGCCAGATGCCGTTCGTGGTGAGCCCTTCGGCTCAACTCAGGACAGGCTTGTCGAACCATGAACGGCCCTTCGACAGGCTCAGGGTGAACGGAAGAAAGCCTATTTTCGGAACAAAGGTTGCCAAGGCCATCCAGAGAGGCATCGGCAGATTATAGCTCGCGGGAAAAGGTGATGCGCATACTTCACTTCGCTGACCTCCACCTTGGCGTGGAGACCTACGGGCGCATCGATCCCGCCACAGGCCTTTCCTCACGCCTCAGTGACTTCCTGGTTGCTCTGGATCAATTGGTGGACTATGCCCTGAACAATGACGTAGATTTGGTACTCTTCTGCGGCGATGCTTACAAGAGCCGCGACCCCAGTCAGACCTACCAGCGCGAGTTCGCTAAACGCATCAGGCAGCTCAGTGCCAGCGATATCCGTGTTTTCCTTCTCGCGGGTAACCACGACCTGCCACATGCAATCGGGAGAGCCACCGCAGTAGAGATATTCGACACGTTAGCAATCGAGAATACAACCGTTGCCAACCAGCCGCAAAGTTATCGCATAGAGACAAGGAAAGGGCCACTACAGATCGTGGCCTTACCCTGGGTAAGACGCAGCAAACTGCTGAGTCGCGAAGACACGAAGAACCTATCCCTGGACGAGATCAATGTGAGGATTCAGGATATCCTTACACAGTGGCTTGACGCCGAGATAGCAAACCTCGATCCCGGTCTGCCCGCTATCTTTGCTGGGCATTTATCGCATTCAAGCTCTACTCCAGGATCAGAGAAGACGATGCTTGTAGGGCGGGACTATGTCCTGACCCTGAGCAGCATCGCCAATCCTGCCTTCGATTATGTGGCTCTCGGTCACATGCACAATCAGCAGAGAGTTGACCATCCGGTACCAGTTGTCTACCCGGGGAGCCTGCAGACCATCGACTTCGGCGATGAGGGGCACGAGAAAGGATTTTACATCGTGGAACTGGATGAAACCGCCGTACGGAGCAGGCGGGTACGCTCCTATGAATTCCACCCGGTGAAAGCGCGGCGCTTCCTGACAATCAAGGTCAACGCTGATACGGACGATCCTACTGCAGCAGTTCTTCGTGCCATCGCAAAAAATGATGTTGAGAACTCCATAGTCCGCCTGCAGATCAAGGTCCCAGCCGAAAAAGAGGGACTAGTCCAGGAAAACGAGATACGAAAAGCGCTCAAGGAGGCATACTTTGTCGCTGCTATTAACAAGGAAGTTGAACGAGAGCACCGCAGTAGACTGGGGAGCCATTCCGCAGAGGGGATAACACCTCTGGAAGCATTACAGTTATACCTTGAATCAAAGAAGACTCCCAAAGACCGAGCCCAGCTACTTCTCGAATACGGGGAAAGGCTGATTCGAGAGGGGAAGAATAATGTTTAATGCCTCCCCCTTCAGGTTGAAAATGTTTCAGCAGTGTCCCAGGCAGTACAAGTTCCATTATATAGACGACCTGTCAAAAATTTATGCCAAGCCGCGGCCCTACTTCACCATGGGCGACCATATCCACGCCGCTCTCAAGGATTTCCTGTCCATTGTCCCCGTTGAAGAGCGAACTGTGGCAAGGCTTGAGAATCTACTGCGGGAGAAGTGGCGGCGTTACCGCAAGGGGTTCGAGGACCTGGATGACGAAAAACGGTGGGGTGAAAGAGCACTTGACCAAGTGCGTTGGTTTGCCCAAAACCAGGACCTGTCCGTAACGCCCATTATGGTGGAAGACTACCATAAGGCAGAGCTGTCACCAAAGATCACCTTGGTCGGTAAAATAGACCGTGTTGACAAAGATGCTGAGGGCGGTTTGCACATCATAGATTACAAGACCGGCAAAATGCCGGAGGAGACAGATCGCACCCAGCTTTATATCTATGCCCTGATTCTCTCTAAGAAGCAGGAGCTACCGATTGCCAAGGTTTCTTATCTCTACCTGAAAGCCGGTGAATTCGAAACCCTTTGGCCAACAACCGCAGACCTGGAGCAAGCTGCTGACTATGTAGTCAGCATGGTTGACAGGATTCTCGCCGAGACAAAGTATCCAGCCATCATAAATAGCTACTGCGGAACCTGCGATTTTCTCGAAATCTGCCCCAGGAAGGACGAAATCCCTGGTCTAGCCGTGGATGAAGAAGAGCTGGATTTCTAACAAAAGGAGCTCCCAATGGCTTCCCTGACCTTTTACGGAGGAATTGGCGAGATCGGGGGAAATAAGATCTTGCTGGAAGACAAGGGCACCAGGGTATTCCTGGACTTTGGAATGTCCTTTGGTAGAAAGGGCGACTTCTACGAAGAATACCTGCAACCGAGGACAAATAACGGACTCAGAGATCTGATAGAGCTTGGTGTAACACCTGGGATCGACGGAATCTATAGAGACGACCTGCTGAAGATCGAGAGTATCGAAGAGGTCATGAAGGAAATCGAATGTGACGACAAGTCCCTCTGGATAAGCGATGTCAAGAGCTACAACAAGGTTGCCCAGGATAATGGAAGCCCATTCATTGAAGGGGTGCTTATATCTCATGGACATTTGGATCACTTCCAATACATTTCCCTGCTGGACGAGAAGATACCTATCTACTGCTCAGATATTACCAAGATTGTCATCGAGACGGCTGAAGCCATAGGCATGGGAGGATTTGAGTACGAATTCACAGTAGCCAAGAAGAGAGCGCTCTCTGAAATGGGGCCGCGAGCCTTTTTCCCCGGCGCATACACGATCTCTACTAAAGCTGTGCCGAGAGAATACAGAACTCTCGCTGAGCATGACAGCATTGGAAACATCGAGGTGCAGTCATTCCCCGTGGATCATTCCGTCCCCGGTGCAATGGGATTTCTAATCACTGCATCGGATGGCAAGACTACCGTCTACACAGGAGACCTGCGTTTCCACGGCACCAGAAGCGATCTGACGGCGAACTTCCGGAATGCACTGAAAGGTTCGAGGCCAGATGCCTTGATCATCGAGGGTACCAGGATAACCAATGACACCCCTGATACCGAAAGCAGCGTAGAGGACCGTTGCTTGGAACTGGTATCTCAGACAAAAGCGCTGGCAATGGTCGGATTCGCATGGAAGGATATAACCAGATACCAAACCATGAAGAAAGTTGCTGAACGCACAGGCAGGATTCTCGTAATATCGCCAAAGCTCGCCTTTCTGCTTGAAAGGCTAAAGCACATCGAGGCACTTGACATAACCGACGTTTCAGGCGATGAAACAGTGAGAGTTTATCTCAAGAGAAAGCAGAACATGCTCTATAGCAAGAGCGATTACGTCCACTCCAAGTACGATGCTGGCTATAGTGTGGACTGGGATAGGGCTGCTTCTTCAACTATCAATCTAGAACACTTCACTAATGGCATCAGAGCGTACCAGATAAATCAGAATCAATCTAAATACCTGATCCATCTGGACTACTACGATTTCAACGAGTTGATAGATTTGAGCCCTGCGCCAGGCAGCACCTACATACGTGCCTCAAGTGAACCGTTCAATACCGAGATGGAACTCGATGAGGAAAGATTGAAAAAATGGCTTCGACACTTCGACATCAATGCTCCGGCACATGAGCCCCATTATGTTCACGCTTCCGGGCATGCATCAGGCCCTGAGATTGAGCAATTTATACATGATATTAACCCCAAGGTAGTTTTTCCTGTTCACACGGAACATCCCGAAGCATTCGATAAAATCGTGCCCATGAGTACAAAAGTAGTTAGCCCCGAAGAGGGAAAGGAATACACCATTTGAGCTACAAGCGATGATCCCGATTAAGCTTGCACTCCGAAACTTCATGTGTTACCGCGATGACGTGCCACCGCTTTATTTCGAAAGCTTCCACGTGGTTTGCCTGTGCGGCGACAACGGCAACGGCAAGTCAGCGCTCCTCGACGCCATCACCTGGGCACTGTGGGGAAAAGCCAGAGCCAAGAGCGACGATGATTTGATTCACCTGGGCGAGGGGGAGATGGAGGTTGAATTTGAGTTCGCTGTTGGCCCAAACAGCTATCGTGTGCTGCGCAAGCGCGCCAAGGGCAAGCTCACCAAGGGTGGGCTGAGAGGCACGGGGCAAAGTCTTCTGGAGCTGCAGGTAGCAACTCCTGAAGGTTTCTCCCCGATCACCGGCAACACCATTGGGGAGACACAGCAAAGGATAATCGAGATACTGCGTATGGACTATCAGACATTCATCAACAGCGCCTTACTACTTCAGGGTCGTGCCGATGAGTTCAGCATGAAGAGGCCCGGAGAGCGAAAGGAGGTCCTCGCCAACATCCTTGGTCTCTCGTTATACGATGACCTTGAGAAACTTGCGAAAGACCACAGCAAAGAGAAAGAAATCGAACAGCGCAATCGCAGCGATAACCTTGTCCGAATCGAGCAACAGTTAGAGAAAAAGGGGGACTACGAGGCTGAACTGCAGGAAACGCAGGCAGCTATCTCTATGATCAGCAGTGATGTGGGGAAACAGGAATCAGCCCTGACCCTGTTGAGACAGTCACGAGAAGCTTTGAAATTCAAGGAGCAACAGCATAAAGAACTAGGTGGGCAAATCGAGCAAGCGAATCAACAACTCCAGTATCTGAATGTTCGCGCCAAAGAGCACCGCACCAGGATTGAGAGATACGAGAAGGTGCTTTCAAGTTACGATGAGGATTTTGCCAACACGAAAACACGCTTGGATGATTTGACCAGACTAGAGCAGGATTTGGGCAAATCGAGACAACGGGCTGAAGAGCTCTCCAATCGAATCCATTATCTCCAATCAACCAACTCTCAGTTGAAGAAGGAAATGGAGGAACTAAAAGGCAAGCTTGACCTGCTGGGACAGGAAGAAGCCAAGTGCCCCCTGTGTGGCACGGAGTTGGGAGTGGAAGGGCGAGAACGAATCATGGCTACCTATGAATCCCAAGGGCACGAGAAGGGAGATATCTACCGAGTTAACCTTAGCGAGCTACAGCAAAAAGAAGGAGAGTTGAGAAAGCTAAGGCAAGAAGTGAGCAAACTGGAGACCATGATAACCTCGGAGCGCAGTCAGTGCGAACGTCGTTCAGAGGTCTTAGAGAGAGAGCGAACCGAAGCAGAAAGATCGCTACCGCAAGAAAGGGAAGCTTTGGCTCACGCGCAGAAGGCAATAGAGGACCTGCATGCGTCGCTCCAAGAAAACGCTGAAAAAAGGAAGGCAATTCTGGCAGAGATTGAAGCACTGCCCCGTCTTGAGGAGAAGCTCAACCAAGCTGAAGTGGCCTATCGGCAGCTACGGGAGCGAGAGCGAAACTGTCAAGACAAGTTAGTCGAGATACAAACAAGCCTGCATCGCTGTGCTCAGCTGGAAATAGAAAAAAAGGATAACTTAAAGACACTGCGTTCGGTGACGGAGGAGAAAAGTATCTATGATGATTTGTCCACCGCCTTCAGCAAGAAAGGCATACAGGCCATGATCATCGAGTCAGCTCTTCCTGAGATCGAAGAGGAGGCCAACCGTCTGCTGGGCCGAATGACAGACAACCGAATGCACCTAAGGATCGAGAGTCAGCGCGATACTCAGAAAGGCGGTATTATCGAGACCTTGGAGATAAAGATATCAGACGAGCTGGGCACACGTAACTACGAGCTGTTCAGCGGGGGGGAAACCTTCAGGGTCAATTTCGCGTTGCGGATTGCCCTATCCAAGCTCCTGGCAAGACGAGCTGGCGCGCCACTGCCAACGCTTATTATCGATGAAGGCTTCGGCACTCAGGATAGCATCGGGAGGGAGAAGTTGGTTGAGGCTATAAACTCGATTCAAGACGACTTTGAGAAAATACTGGTCATCACCCATATCGAGGAGTTGAAGGATGCCTTCCCTGTGCGCATCGAAGTTACCAAGACTGAGGACGGCTCAACGTTTTCGCTGAACTAGGAAAGATAAGAACGCAGGCTGCTCATTCAAAGGCAGGGACTTTCAGAGAGAGAGCTTTTCCTCGCGAAATTGTCCATTATTCGCTCAGAGGTAATCAGAAGCGAACAAACCACACGAAGAGCAATTTACATAAGCTCTGCTCCTGTGTTATAATACTTTCTTGTTGGTCAAGATGGAGTGAATAAATAATGGAAAAAGAGAAAAGAAGTGCCCTTATCAACCAATTCCAACTTCGCGAGGGAGATAGTGGTTCAACGGAAATTCAGGTCGCGCTACTTACCGAGAGAATAAATGAACTGACTGAACATCTCAAAGTACACGCCCATGACCACCATTCCCGAAGAGGCCTACTGAAGCTCGTAGGACAACGACGCCGCCTGCTGCAGTACCTCAACAAGAAAGATGTGAATCGCTATCGGCAACTGATAGCAAGGCTTGGTCTCCGAAAGTAGGGAAAGGCCTCGGTGGGGGAACAAGAGAGAGGATAAAACCCAATGACAAATCGTTTTCAGTGTGATATCGGTGGAAGAACCATAGCTATTGAGACTGGGAAGTTCGCCGAGCAGGCCAACGGCGCAGTAACCGTCAGCTACGGTGAGACTGTAGTTCTGGTTACCGCATGTGCCAGTGCGGAGCCCAGAGAAGGGACAGACTTCCTGCCGCTTACCATAGACTACGAAGAAAGGCTATATGCCGCGGGGAAGATCCCTGGCAGTTTCTTCAGGAGAGAAGGGCGACCCAGCACAGAAGCAGTGCTAACATGCAGGCTCACGGACCGACCATTGCGTCCACTTTTCCCCAAGGGTTTCCGCCACGATATTCAGGTGGTCGTAACCGTCCTTTCCGCAGATCAGGAAAACGACCCCGATATCCTAGCTATTATCGGTGCTTCATCAGCGCTCGGCATCTCCGATATACCCTTTAGTGATCCAGTGGCTGCCTGTCGAGTCGGCTATGTAGATGGCGAGTATGTGCTCAATCCCACCTTCACCCAACTCACTCAGAGCAAGCTTGACCTCATTATCGTCGGCACTAAAGATGGAGCAACCATGGTAGAGGCCGAGGTAAAGGAACTGGCAGAGGACATCGTACTTCAAGGAATCAAATTCGGGCAGGAAGCAAACCAAGATGTAATCAAGCTGCAAGAACAACTCATCGAAGCCTGTGGCATACCCAAAATGGAGACCAAAACCAAGGAGCTTAGCCCAGAACTTCAGGCAGAGGTCGCTGCCATCGTTGGGGACAGGTTTAGCGAAGGACTTAGGGGGAAAGACCGGGCGGAGCGTGAGGCACTTTTGGCCCAGCCTAAGGAAAAGATCATGTCGAAGTGGGGAGGTACTTATTCAGCTCAGGAGATAAACTCCGCCTTTGAACTCGCGCTAAAGGAAACAGTCAGAGCGAACATCCTAGACAAAGGAACCAGACCCGATGGCCGGGGACTGACCGATATTCGCCACATAAGCTGTGAGGTGGGTATATTCCCCCGCACTCATGGCTCGGGATTATTCGCCAGGGGACAAACCCAGGTGCTTACTATCACAACCCTCGGCTCACCAGGGGAAGAGCAACAGATCGATGGTATCGGACAGGAGGAGACCAAGCGATTCATGCACCACTACAACTTTCCCCCGTTCAGTACCGGCGAGGTAAAGCGCATGGGTTCTCCCGGCCGCCGTGAGATCGGACACGGTGCGCTGGCAGAACGAGCCCTAGCCCCAGTTCTCCCGAGTGAAGTAGATTTCCCATACACCATTCGCCTCGTCTCCGAGGTATTGAGTTCCAACGGCAGCACTTCTATGGCGAGTGTCTGCGGCAGCAGCCTATCCCTGATGGACGCTGGTGTACCTATTAAGACCCCTGTGGCCGGAGTCGCCATGGGACTGATAACAGGAGATAATGAAAGGTTTGCTGTGCTTACGGACATACAGGGACTAGAGGATGCCCTCGGCGATATGGACTTTAAAGTGGCAGGAACCGCTGAGGGGATAACAGCACTCCAAATGGATATTAAAATAAAGAGCATAAAATACGAGATTATCGAGAAGGGACTGAGTCAAGCAAGGGATGCTCGCCTTTTCATCTTGGAGCGTATGAAGGAAACTATTAGCTCCAGCCGACCGGAATTGAACAAATATGCGCCCCGGCTAACCAAAATAACGATTGACCCTGAGAAAATTCGCCACGTGATTGGCCCCGGCGGTAAGACTATTAGGTCGATTACCAGCGAGGCCAAGGTGACTATTGACATCGAGAATGATGGCACTATACTTATTGGTTCACCGAGTGAGGAGGCAACCCAAAAGGCTATCAGGATCATTGAGGAGCTAACCAGGGATGTTGAGGCGGGCGCCACCTACAGCGGTAAAGTCACCCGGACAACCAACTTCGGAGCTTTCGTTGAGATTCTCCCCGGCAAAGAGGGCCTGGTGCACATCAGCGAGTTGGCCGATTATCGGGCACCAAGCGTTGAGGATGTGGTTAAGGTTGGTGACGAGATTATGGTCATGGTTACCGAAATCGATCGTATGGGCAGGATAAATCTTTCCCGCCGTGCAGTACTTGAAAAGCTGTCCCAAGTACCGGAAGTTCGCGTCGGAGGCGAACATACGGATTCACCAAGCTACCCTTTTAAGAAAGCTCCTCAACCTCAGCATAAGCGCCCATATCACCATGAGAACAGTGACTAAGGAAATGCAAGTCCTGCAAGAGAGCAGCCGGGAAGCGCTTATCCTAAGAGACCACCCCATCAGGAATATAGGGACAAGGAGTGAGTAAGAAGTGAGGATCTGATGGGTAAGATAAATGTTTTGGTGCATGGCGCGTTGGGGAAGATGGGGCAAGAGGTTCTCAGAGCCCTCTGTCGTGACCCAGAACTAGAAGCAGTGGCTGGAGTAGACTTAAAGGCCAATGACAAAGAACTGATCTTACCCGATGGTTCCCGCTCAATCCCGCTCTCCACAGACCTAGAATCAACTCTTGAGCGCTATCACCCGGATGTCCTGGTAGATTTCACGGCTGCTAAGGCTACGATGGCTGCAGTACGAACTGCAGTCAAACATAATGTCAGGCTGGTGATCGGAACCACCGGGCTATCCACTACCGATCTCGATGAGATTAAAAGCCTTTGCCAGAGCCGCGGAGTAGGTGCAGTAGTTGCACCCAACTTCTCCCTGGCGGCAGTAGTAATGATTCACCTGGCCAAAATGGCAGCCAGATTCTTCGATTACGCTGAGATTATCGAGATGCATCACGAACAGAAGGTCGATGCACCATCGGGAACCGCCATAGCCACAGCTAGGGAGATGGTTAGCTCAAGAGGCAAGGCATTTTTGCACACCAGTGCTACACATGAGAGCATTGCCAGCAGCCGCGGTGGGGAGCTTGATGGAGTAGCACTACACAGCGTGCGTCTGCCGGGGATGCTCGCCCATCAGGAAGTCATTCTAGGCGCACCGGGGCAAACACTCAGGATACGACTTGACCAGATAAATAGAGAAGCCTTTATGCCCTGCGTTACCCTAGCAATCAAAAAGGTCGTTGAATTCAATGAAGCAGTCTTCAGCCTGAACCAGCTTCTTGGTCTTGAGGAGGGAAATTGCTAGGATCAGTGCTAGAAAGGAAATATCACACTGCTATTGTCGGAGCCACCGGGCTTGTGGGGCAGGAGTTTATCAAGATCCTGGAGCAGAGAGGATTTCCCATGGCCTCAATTCATCTTCTTGCCTCTGATAGATCGGCAGGCAAGAAAATGTTCGTAAATCATCAAGAAATTGAAGTGAAGGAGCTATCAACTCATTCCTTCGACCCCGTAGACATAGTATTATTCTCAGCAGGGAGCGAGATCAGCAAGCAATTCGCACCGATAGCAGTGAAGAGAGGAGCGGTAGTCGTCGACAACAGTGCCGCCTTCAGAATGGAGCCCGACATTCCTCTTGTGGTGCCTGAGGTCAACCCAGAGGACTTGGAGCATCATCAAGGTATAATTGCCAACCCCAACTGTTCCACTATTCAAATGGTGGTTGCAATCTATCCATTACACAAGGTAAATCCCATCAAACGAATCGTGGTAGATACCTATCAGGCGGTATCCGGTACAGGATCGGCCGCTGTAGAAGAGCTTAACAACCAAACCAAGCAGATCCTTGAGGGAAAGAGCACTATGCCTCACGTTTACCCTCATCAGATAGCGTTTAACGTGCTCCCTGAGATCGATGTATTTTTGGATGACGGTTACACAAAAGAAGAGTGGAAAATGATTCACGAGACAAGGAAAATCCTTCATGACGAAAGCATCGCTATTTCAGCTACCTGCGTGCGCGTGCCGGTGGTTGCCAGCCACAGTGAGGCAGTACATATCGAGTTCAGCGCTCCTATGAGCCCTGAGGAGGCTCGAAACATCCTGGCCAATGCCCCCGGGGTCAAGGTGCTGGATGACCCCTCCATCAGCCTGTATCCTCACCCCTGGTCAGTGGCCGGCACCGATGAGGTCTTTGTCGGACGCATTCGCCGCGATGCCTCACACCCAAACGGTCTGGCGATATGGGTCGTGGCTGATAATCTGCGCAAAGGAGCAGCACTCAACACAGTTCAGATTGCTGAGCAACTGAT
>DAOUTY010000243.1 GCA_030668425.1 Chloroflexota bacterium | reverse complement strand
TTCTCGATGTAGGTGTCGGTGCGGGGTATATAGGCCTCCGGCTGGTAGTAGTCGTAATAGCTGACGAAGTATTCCGCTGCGTTCCCGGGGAAGAAATCCCTGAACTCGGAGCAGAGCTGAGCGGCCAGCGTCTTGTTGTGGGCGATTACCAGGGTGGGGCGCTGCACCCGCTCGATGACGTTGGCCATGGTGAAGGTCTTGCCACTGCCGGTGATGCCCAGCAGGGTCTGCTCCCTCACGCCTTTTTCAAGTCCACTGAGGAGACCTTCGATTGCCTGGGGCTGGTCGCCCGTGAGACCGAAATCGGAGACGATTTTAAACGATGTCATGACGGTACTTATAACTCTCGGTACTCCACGTGCCTTTGAGAAATTATGGTCTTAGAAGCGACCTCAAACACCATAACTTCCCTTACCAACAACTCCCTACTCCCCCGTGTCGACCTCTTCGGCGATGCCGATGCGCTCGACGAGCAGCGGGACGTAGTTGACCCGCCCATCCTCGATAAGCTCCCTCAGCTTCTTCTCGTCCTCGGTGAGGCGGAACCTGCCCGTCTTCACCTCGATGAAGTCTATGCCCTCGTCGTACTTGATGCCCACGAAGTCGATGGGGTCGCCCAGGTAGAACAGCCTGTCATACTTCGTCAGCTCGAAGGTGGCCATCAGCTCATTAAGCTTCCCCGTCCTCTTGCCCAGGCTCCTGGTTATCGACTGCAAAAGGTCGCCGGGCAGGTCCTCCAGGATTTCCAGAACCTGCTTTACTGAATCCGCGGAGGCGAGGGCGAAGCGGAGCTTACTCTCCATTTCCTCTATAGCGGGAACCTCCACCCTCCTCGGTCTCAGCAGCAGCACCAGAACCACTATCAACAGTACCAATAATATTGAAACGAGCGCGATGAGCAATGTTTCCATTAAACTATCCTCGTGAAAGAAATGCTGAACTGATTTTACCGCAACAGTGTTTCGGGGGCAAATGTGTGCCCGGGCTTGAGGGAGTGACTAAAAGATATTATAGCGCAGTTGTTCAGTTACGGTGGAAAAGGGACTAAAAAATGCGCTCCATCAGAGCCTTGACTCCGTCGAAAAATCCTGCGCCAGCGAAGGCGAAGGCCAGGGACTTGATTGTCTTGCCCCCCCAGCAAAAGACGAAGAACCTCCAAAGGGGATATCGGAGTGCACCTGCAGCGATGGTGGCCAGCTTTATGAAAAAGTTGGGTATTGCAGAGATGAGGAATATGGTGATACCACCGTGCCGCCTCATCCAGTTCTCTATTTTCGCGTATCTCTTCCATTTGTTGATCGCTATCTGTCCGCCGTAGCCCGCAGTGTAGCCGGTAAGCTCTCCTATGGGCTCACCCGCTCCCGCAGCCAGCCCCAGGAGAAATGGATTCAGGCCCAGGCCGCCAGCGATAAAAGCTGCCCACGAGCCGGGGAGAGGCCAGACCGGCGATGCGCTGCCGATGACTGCCATAAGAAATACGCCTCCGTATCCGGAGGCGCTGAGATACTCCTCAAAGTTTGTCGGCTTCTGGACAAGGATACTCACCAGTATCATTGTCAGGGCACCTGCTGCCAGCAGCAGCAGGTACTTTAACCGCCCCTTGCCCGGGATGCTTACCTTCGGTTCTGCGATTTCCCCTTCGTCCGCAACTGCCTCGTCTTTCGATTGCTCAAGGGGCTGATCCAGTTCCTGGTAGCTCATTGCGAGTTTAGACTAAGGCCTGAAGAGATGTAAGTCAAGAGCCTCATGTCCTGTAAGCATTCAGCCGCCAGCTTTCAGCAAATCCCCCTTTAGAAAAGGGGGACTAAGGGGGATTATGTGACCCTTTTGATTTGAAGAAGCTGATAGCTGGACACTTGCTGTGTAATTAAGTTGCATCGCGAAGCAGGCGAAGCTATAATGTCAGTTTGAGGCTGAAAATGGGAAATCTCGATAATATTCTGTCCAGGATAACCAAGCCTGCTCGCTACACGGGCGGGGAATGGAACAGCGTGGTGAAGGACTGGGAGTCGACAGCAATAAAGTTTGCTATCTCCTATCCCGACCTCTACGAGATCGGCATGTCAAATTTCGGGCTCGCCATCATCTATGATCTGCTGAACCAGCAGCCCGATGTACTTGCAGAGCGAGTATTTGTCCCCTGGGTGGATATGGAAGCCGAGATGCGCAGTGAGGGCATTCCTCTTTTCAGCCTGGAGTCGAAGCAGCCTGTCAAAGACTTCGATATTCTCGGGTTCTCACTGGGCTATGAGCTAACCTATAGCAATGTGCTCAATCTCCTTGACATGGCAGGGCTACCGATTCTGGCTACGGAAAGGGGGGACTCTCTGCCACTTGTGATCGCCGGTGGAAGCTGCGCCCTGAATCCGGAGCCGATGGCGGCGTTCATCGACCTGTTCGTTGTGGGTGATGGTGAGGAGGTGGTTCTGGAGCTTCTGGACGTGCTTCGGAAGTGGAAGCGCGGAGGAACAGGGCAGAAGCGGGAGCTATTGCGGGAAGCGGCACAAATACCAGGAATCTATGTGCCCAGCTTTTACCAGGTCGATTATCATAGTGATGGAACTGTGGCTTCAATAACGCCCACGGTTGCCGAGGCAAAGCCAGCCGTTGAGCGGCGTATTGTGAATAATTTACCTCCCCCGCTGACTCGTCCCACGGTGCCTTATCTTCAGGTGATCCACGACCGGGCTGCGGTCGAGATACAGCGCGGTTGTCATCAGGGGTGTCGTTTCTGTCAGGCGGGCATGATCTA
>DAOUTY010000158.1 GCA_030668425.1 Chloroflexota bacterium | reverse complement strand
GCCTCTTCTCGTTTCCTCGTTCTACCAAAATCATCCCATGTTTAGGATCTATCAGTTCACCTACAATCGAGGAGGTGATTCCCTTTTGGGACAAAGCCTCCACTATCTCCTGGGCTTTGTGCTCTCGGCAAGCAATGATTAATGTCCACTCACTGATAGAGGCATAAAGATCGATGCCGAAATACCGACAAATTTCGGTTACACAGTCATCGACTACAATCCGTTCTTTGTCGACCCTCACCCCTAAATCGGCAGCCTGAGCAATCTCATATAGGCCGCCCCAAATTCCGCACTCGGTAGCATCGTGCATGGCGGTAACTCCATCATCTCTAACACCCACGCCTACGGCAGTCATTGCATCCTCGACCACCGACATCTTATAGAATAGTTCCTGCGCTTGTTGACTAAAGCTAAGTCCAAACTCCTTTTCTATGAGTTGAGGGAACATGGTGGCAAAGATGCCCGTCGCCTCAATGGCTGGACCTTTGGTGATTATTATCTGGTCGCCGGCCCTTGCCATCTTCGGGGTAACATATTCATCTTTCTCACCCACGCAGATCACTGTGGCTCCACCCACCATGGGATAATGGCAGTTTTCATATCTGGCGGTATGGCCACATACGATTGCGATTCCGAGTTTCGAACATTCTTTATGCATGGTATCCCAGACTATATCAAGCTGTTCTTTAGTCATTTCCATCGGAAGGTTCAAGTCTATGGACAAAAATCTAGGTTTCAGGCCGCTGGTCACAGCATCGGAGGCGAGTATGTGGATAGCAAACCAGGCTGCCCTCTCCCAACCGTATTCAGGCACGATGAATACAGGGTCTGTCGTTAGTGCCACAGCCTTATCCCCGATTTCAACTATCCCTACATCAACCCCGTGCTGAGGTCCCACTATAATGCTTTCGCTCAGGGCTCCTAAGCGTGGAAATATCAATTCATTGAAGATTTCAGGTGATATCTTGCCGATCTCAGGAAGATCACTCACTTTCCAAATCCATCCCTTTGGAGTTGTTCAAGTAGTCATCGATAGCCGATTTGAGAGCCTCCTCGGCCAAAACCGAGCAGTGCATCTTTATCGGGGGCAGCCCGTCTAAGGCCTCGGCGACCGCGTGATTTGAGATCTCCAATGCCTCCTCTATCGTCTTTCCTTTTACCATCTCAGTAACCATGCTGCTGGTAGCAATGGCTGCTCCACAGCCAAAGGTCTTGAATTTAGCATCTGTGATAACGCCATCATTCACCCTGATGTAAAGCTCCATTATGTCGCCGCAAACCGGGTTCCCCACATGGCCAGTACCATCAGGATTTTCGATCTCACCCACGTTCCTGGGGTTTTTGAAGTGTTCCATCACTTTCTCACTATAGAGTGATCGTATGTTAGGAGCCATTTTCATCCCCCTTTATACCCTGCTTTTCAATAGCGGAGACATGGATCGCAGTTTAGCCACGATAGGGGGTAATACCTCTAAAACACGCTCTATTTCCTCCTCGGTGGTTTCTCTCCCCAGAGTAAATCGCAGCGAGCCGTGGGCCTGTTCGTGAGGCAATCCCAGCGCCAGCAAAACATGTGATGGCTCAAGGCTGCTGGAGCTACAAGCTGAGCCGGTAGAGGCGGCGATACCCTCCATATCCAGGTTAAGAAGCATTGACTCTCCCTCAACGAATTGGACGCTGACATTGACATTGTTGGGTAACCTTTTCCTGGGATGACCATTCAGTTGAATATCGTCGATCCTCTCCAGCAGACCCTCAATCAATCCGCCACGAAGAAGGGTCAGGCGTTCCGCCTCCGTGCCCATCTCATTTTGAGCAATTTGCATTGCCTTGCCAAAGCCCACGATTCCGGGGACGTTTTCGGTGCTTGCCCTGCGCCTCCGTTCTTGTTCTCCACCGTGCATAAAGGGGGCTACCTTGGTGCCCTTTCTAACGTAGAGGGCACCCACCCCTTTCGGCCCGTAAAGCTTGTGCGCTGAAATTGCCAAGAGGTCCACGCCGAGTTCATTCACCTTTATTGGAATATGCCCTATTGTCTGTGCGGCATCGGTGTGGAAATAGACTCCCATCTCTTTGGCAATTCTGCCTATCTCTGCTATGGGCTCTATGGTGCCTATTTCGTTGTTGGCGTGCATGACTGAGATCAGGATCGTCTTTTCACTAACCGCCTTTCTCACACCCTGCGGGTCCACCATGCCATACTGATCCACCGGAAGGTAGGTTACCTTGAATCCCCTTCGCTCCAGGAACTTCAAGGGCTCTATTACCGCGTGGTGCTCAATGGAATTGGTGATGATGTGATTGCCTCTATGCTCATTGGCATAAGCTACACCTTTTATGGCGAAGTTATCTGCCTCTGTCCCACCGCTGGTAAAAACGATCTCATCGTTCTTGGCCCCGATGAGGGCAGCGATTGTTTCACGTGCCTCCTCTATTGCCCCCTTCGCTTCTTGTCCAAAGGAGTGGATGCTCGAGGGATTGCCAAAGGTATCATTTAAATAAGGCAACATCGCTGTCACTACGTCAGGGTGTGTAGGCGTGGTTGCAGCATAGTCAAGGTATACCCGTTTCATTTTTATCCCTCCACAACGTCGCCAACAACAGGGTCAACCCTCACCCCTTTGCTGGTAACCCAGGCTATACCCTGCTCGATGTCTTTCTCTTCCCCTTCCAGTTCCAGAACTACCCATCCTCTATTCTCCGTGACGTCAGCCCGGCGGATGTTGGTCACTATCTTAAACTGGTGACCCAGGCTGTAGATGATGGGTTCTCTGATCAGTTCCTGCGGGAAGGTAAACATTACCTGTCTCTTGGTCATCCTATCCTCCCTGTTTCTGGCTGGATAAACACAGTATGTGCGAAATCTCAGGCGCTTCTGACCAGTGCCCCAATCGATTCCTCAACTGACTCTATGGTTGGCTGGACGGCAAATGGTCGAACAATGTCTGCCAGAATCTCCTGCGTCCTCGGCCCGGCCCCGGTGATGGAAGCAACCGTAAGCTCACCTCTCTTGATTACTCCCGATGCCGCCAGCTTTCTTAATACGCCTACAACCACCCCGCCCGCTGCCTCGGCGAAAATGCCCTCAGTTTGAGCCAGAAGCTGCACTCCGGCAATGGCTTCCTCATCATCGACAGCGCAAGCCCCACCCCCTGACTGTCTGGCGACCATTAACGCATAATGGCCATCGGCGGGATTGCCAATGGCTATGGACTTGACAATGGTGTCCGGCGTCACCGGATTTACATGCATACTGCCTGCATTGAAAGCATTGACAATGGGCGAACTGCCGGCGGCCTGGGCGATGTACATGTGTGTATTGACCGGTTCGATCAGGCCCAGCATGGCGAGTTCATCCAGCCCCTTCCATATTCGGGTAAACAGCAGTCCTGAAGCAGCAGGAGCTACCACACAATCGGGGGCACGCCATCCCAGTTGCTCTGCAACCTCGTAGCCCAGAGTTTTGCTCCCCTCGGCGTAATAGGGTCTGAGATTAATGTTGATGAATCCCCAGCTGTATCTTTTGGCCACCTCAGTACAGAGACGATTGACATCATCATAGCTTCCATCAACCTTAACCAAGATGGGATCATAGATTGCTGCCCCAACGAGCTTACCTGGTTCTACATCGGAGGGAACGAAAACGTAAGCTCTCATTTTTGCCTTGGCGGCATGAGCGGCGACACTAGCAGCCAGGTTCCCGGTTGACGCACAGGCTACCGTGTCAAAGCCGAACTCCCGCGCTTTGCTGACAGCAACCGATACTGCCCTGTCCTTGAACGAGTAGGTTGGATTGAGGCAGTCATTCTTGATGTACAGCCGGTCCAGTCCCAGTTCCCGTCCTAGGTTATCAGCCTTTACAAGTGGGGTAAAGCCCGTGCCGATATCCACCTCCTCGCCTTCCACTGGCAGCATATCGCGATAGCGCCACATGCTCCGCGGCCCTGCAGCCAGCTCCTCTCGACTTAGCCCTCTGGCCATGGCTTTATAGTCATAGCTGACCTCCAACGGGCTAAGACAGAAATCGCACCGGTTGAGAGGCTGGAGCGGATACTCCTGCCCACACTTGCGGCACCGTAAGGCTCTAGCGTAGGACACTATGGAACTCTCCTGCTATTACTTCAATATTCTTTAGGGCCAACCGGGAGCAACAGTATTCTCGTATGCTGCCAAAAGGTCACTTGTCTCCATAGCTATCAGGCTGTCGCTGATCGCATGAGTCACTTCAGCTTTTGTGAAATCTCTGCAAGCGCCGCTCACTCCGCTGGCTGTGCTTGCGTCTTATTTGGTATGACAGTTGTTGCAGTCCAGAAGGTCTCCCATGAGAGAGAAGCCCACAGACCTACAGGGGGGACAAACGTTAGCGCGCACAATGGTTTCCTCATTCCATCTATATGCCATGAAATTCATTCGGTCACCCTGCGCTGTGGTGACTGCAAAGTGGAGCATTTTCCCACTATCCACCTCGCTTGCAGGAATAAAGACCGTATTGCCTTCTACTTTGACTACCTCAGTGTCGATCCATGTTGGGCTCACCAAGCCATTTGTCTCAACGGTTCCGCTTGTTGTACCTCCGGGGGTAGACACCGGACTGGATGGGTCTCCCGCTGTTCCAATGGAACATCCAATAACCACTACGGTTGCAAGTAGTGTCAACGCTACTGCTATTCTGGTCATCATCTGCTGGTTTCTCCTTCCTGTATAGCTTCTATTTAGTCTCATTTGCGTTACCGGCCAAAACGTTCCTTCTAACGTT
>DAOUTY010000197.1 GCA_030668425.1 Chloroflexota bacterium | reverse complement strand
GTTTCTCAAGAAGCTTCACTTCATTATAGATATTGAAGTCATAGAAACCAGACTGCCACAACCTGAAACGCCCATTGGTAGGCGGTCCTTGATCCGCTTGATAGGCGGGCCGACGTCATTTTAGGCGGACTGGCTGGCGTTGTTTTGGTTAGGGGCGGGCCGACGTCGGCCCGCCTACCCATCAACTATCACTGCCTGCCCAATTATTATCGGCCACGAGCCATCCTCCAGCACCCGGGTTGTATCAAATATCTGCATGGTATTCCTGCAGGCTTTTGACCCCGCTGTGTCCTTTCCGGTGGGCGGCGATTCCCTTGGCGGCGGAAACCGCTGCCGTGGTAGTGGTGATGTAGGGCACCTTGTATTTGATCGCTGCTTTTCGGATATAGGAGTCGTCTTCAACACTGAGCTTGCCGCTGGGCGTATTGACGACGAGCTGAATCTCGCCGTTCGCTATCGCGTCGGTTATGTTGGGACGGCCCTCATGTCTCTTCAGAATCAACTCCGAATCGATGCCGTGCTCGGCGAGATACTGCCGAGTTCCTACCGTGGCTTTGAGGTCAAATCCGAGTTCGGAGAAACGCCGCGCCACTTCCAAAGCACGAACTCGGTCGAGTTCAGACACGGTAATGAGGACAGCACCATCAAGAGGCAGACGCTGCCTGGCCGCCTCCTGAGCCTTGAAGAACGCAAGGCCTGCGTTTTCTGCCATGCCCAACACTTCTCCCGTCGAGCGCATCTCAGGGCCAAGCACAGGGTCTACCTCGGGGAACATATCGAAGGGGAAGACCGCCTCCTTGACTCCGAAATGCGGAATTGGCCTGCGCTGCAGATTTAGCTCGCTCAGCTTCTTACCCAATATCACCTGGGTGGCTATGCGTGCCATAGGGATGTTGCAGACCTTGCTTACCAGGGGCACGGTGCGGCTCGCCCGTGGATTTGCTTCGAGGATGTACACTCTGTCCTCATAGATGGCATACTGGATGTTCATCAGTCCCACAACATTGAGTTTCACCGCAATCTTCTTCGTGTACTCCTCAATTGTGTCTATATGTTGTTGGGGAATGCTAACCGGGGGAATCACGCAAGCGGAGTCACCGGAATGAATACCAGCGAGTTCGATATGCTCCATGACCGCTGGCACGAAAGCGTCGGTCCCGTCTGCGATAGCATCGGCCTCAGCTTCTATGGCATTATCCAGGAACTTGTCGATCAGGATCGGGCGTTCAGGAGAGATATCCACTGCTGCTTTAACGTACTCCCGCAGCATTTCCTCATCGTGTACAACCTCCATCGCGCGCCCACCAAGAACGTAGGACGGGCGAACTATCAGGGGGTAGCCGATGTCCTGAGCTATAGCGAGTGCCTGGTCCATGTTGCTGGCCATGCCGGACTCGGGCTCAGGGATCCCCAGTTCCCTCATGACCTTTCGGAATCGATCGCGGTCCTCGGCAAGATCGATGGCCTCGGGGCTCGTACCCAGAATCCTCACACCCGCGGCCTCAAGTTCGGCTGCGATATTGAGGGGCGTCTGGCCTCCAAACTGGCAGATGATGCCCTCCGGCTTCTCCTTCTCGTAGATGGCCAGAACGTCTTCGACAGTCAGCGGCTCGAAGTACAACTTGTCCGAAGTGTCGTAGTCGGTGGACACGGTCTCGGGGTTGCAGTTGACCATGACGGACTCAAAACCTTCGTCGCGCAGGGCGAAGGCCGCGTGTACGCAGCAGTAGTCAAACTCAATCCCCTGACCGATACGGTTGGGACCACCACCGAGAATCATGATCTTCCGGGCACTGCTAACTCCCACCTTGTCCGGCGCATTGTAGGTAGAGAAGTAGTATGCGGCATCCTCCACACCGCTCACGGGCACTGGTTCCCATCCTTCAACGACGCCCAGAGCGGTGCGCTTAGCTCGAATCTCGACCTCGGGCACCCCGAGAATCTGGGATAGATACTTGTCGGCGAAGCCATCCTTTTTAGCTTGCACAAGAAGCTCGTCCGGCGGCAGCGTACCTTTGTACCTCAGTAGCTGCTCCTCCAGTTCCACCAGTTCCTTCATCTGCTCGATAAACCAGGGTTTTATGTAAGTCCGCTCATAAAGGTCGCCGACATCCGCTCCCTTGCGCAGAGCTTCGTACATAATGAACTGCCGCTCGCTGGTGGGCTCGGAGAGCATGCTCATCAGTTCCTGCAGCGGCTTATCATGAAAGTCCTTCGCGAACCCCAGCCCATATCGCCGGTTCTCCAGTGACCGGATGGCCTTTTGAAAGGCTTCTTTATAGTTCTTTCCAATGCTCATGACTTCGCCGACAGCGCGCATCTGAGTGCCCAGCTTGTCTTCAGCGCCCTTGAATTTCTCAAAGGCCCAGCGGGCAAATTTTACGACCACATAATCGCCGGAGGGCGTATACTTCTCCAATGTCCCGTCCCGCCAGTAGGGTATCTCGTCCATTGTCAGGCCCCCCGCCAGCATGGAGGAAACCATCGCGATGGGAAATCCTGTTGCCTTTGATGCCAGCGCGGATGAACGCGAGGTGCGCGGGTTGATCTCGATCACCACCACCCGTCCTGTTTTCGGATCGTGGGCAAACTGAATGTTAGTACCACCGATGACCTCGATGGCATCGACAATGTCATAGGAATACTTCTGGAGGCATTGCTGCAGTTCCGGATCGATGGTCAACATGGGCGCCGTGCAGAAGGAATCTCCGGTGTGCACACCCATGGCGTCAACGTTCTCGATAAAACAGACGGTGATCTTCTGGCCCTTAGCGTCCCGCACGACTTCCAGTTCCAATTCCTCCCACCCGAGGACGGATTCCTCCACCAGGACCTGGCCGACGATACTGGCAGACAGGCCGCGACTCCCCACGGTACGCAGTTCCTCCAAATTGTAGACCAGTCCACCTCCAGTGCCGCCCATGGTGTAGGCAGGACGAAGCACAACCGGGTATCCGAGTTTGTCAGCAATTGTTTCCATTTCTTCAACGGTGTGGGCTATCTCGCTCTCTGGCATCCCAATACCGAGGCGTGTCATGGTCTCCTTGAAGACCAGGCGGTCCTCGCCACGCTCAATGGCATCAACGCTTACGCCGATTACTTTCACGCCGTATTTCTCCAGCACGCCCGTTTTTGCCAGTTCTGAGGAGAGATTCAGCCCTGACTGCCCGCCAAGGTTCGGGAGCAAGGCATCGGGGCGTTCCTTCTCGATAATTTTGATCATCGTCTCAAGGTTGAGGGGCTCAATGTAGGTCACGTCTGCCGTGCCGGGATCGGTCATGATCGTGGCAGGATTTGAATTGGCGAGCACGATCTCATATCCGAGTTTTCTCAACGCCTTGCAAGCCTGCGTACCGGAATAGTCAAATTCGCAGGCCTGGCCAATGATGATGGGGCCGGAACCGATGATCATTACCTTATTGATATCATCGCGCTTGGGCACATAAACCTCCTTCGCAAAATTTCACGTGCTCTATATACTGCCTCACTTATTTCTGTCCTACTAGTTGAGAGGAGGCATGTTGCTTTCGTACACTACCGCTCCTTGAACAACTGTAACCATGACCCTGCCCTTGAGCACAGAGCCGGCAATCGGTGTGTTTTTGCCCTTTGACTCGAAATCATCGGGGTTTACCACC
>DAOUTY010000095.1 GCA_030668425.1 Chloroflexota bacterium | reverse complement strand
TCCCCTAACAATCCGACGGGCGTTGTCTATAGCCATGATATTCTTCAGGGGATTGGTGAACTGCTGGGACGGAAGCAGTTAGAGTACGGGAGAGAGGTCTTCTTGATTTGCGATGACATCTATCGGAGGCTGGTCTATGATGGGGTGGAGTGCCCTCATGTGTTTCAGTATCACTCTGCGACCATTGTCGCCACTTCTCACTCGAAGGACCTGGCTGTGCCCGGGGAGCGTATAGGATACATCGCTGTTAATCCTCAATATGACGCACGCGAAGAGTTGGTGAATGGATTGATATTCTGCAATCGTATACTCGGTTTTGTGAATGCTCCTGCCCTTATGCAGCATGTGGTGCAAACCTTGCAGGATGTGTCTGTTGATGTAAGCCAGTATGAAAAGAAGAGGGACCTGCTGTACAGCAATCTTGTCGAGGTGGGTTACGCCATTGTGAAGCCCCGGGGCGCTTTCTACATATTCCCCAAGTCGCCGATTGAGGATGATGTAGCTTTTGTCAGGGAACTGCAGAAGCATAACGTGCTGGTGGTGCCAGGGAAGGGTTTTGGTGCTCCCGGATACTTCCGCATATCCTACTGTGTAGAGGATTGGGTTATCGAGGGGTCATTGCCGGGCTTCAGGGCGGGAGCCAGGGAGTTTGGGCTCTGTTAGTTCGGGCCGGGCCTTTACTTTATAGTTAAAGTGCCCGCTATATTCGGGGTGGGTTCATAGAGATTTCAGGACTTCCTCTGCTTTTTCAAGATCGTCGGTCTTGAGTAACACCATAGCCTTATCCTCTGCGGGCTGCTCAATGTAAGCGTAGAAGTATTTCAGATTGATCCCGGCATCGGCAAGTGGCCTGACGACGCTATTCAGCAGCCCGCCGGGCACGTTGGGTATATGAGCGCTGAGTATCCAGTCTATCCGGGTGGTAAAGCCGGCCTCTCGCAGTACTTCCAGCCCGAACTCAGCATCAGGTAAGATCATACGCACTATGCCGAACTCGGCAGTATCGCTCACCGATAATGCACGTATACTGACCCCTTTGTCTTCGAGGACTTTAAGGATAGCTTCCAGTCGACCGGGCTGGTTCTCCACAAAGACGGAAACTTGCTTTATTCTCACAGCGAAGTTCCTCCTTTAGCTATGATTTTGGTAGTGCCAGAGCCCTACAACTCGCTTCGGTCTACTACCCTTTTGGCTTTGCCCTCGGTGCGTGCGATAGTCTTGGGCTCCACGAGTTTGATATGGGCTGAAATACCCAGTACACTGTCCATCTCTTCCCGGAGCCTCTGCTCTAAATTTTCCATTTTCAGCATCTCGTCGGAGAACACCTCTTCCGAGACCTCAACCCATATCTCCAGTTCATCCGACTTGAATACGTGCTGCCTGTCCACCACTATCATATAATGTGGTTCCACACCCTCGATTGCAAGAAGCACGCTCTCAATCTGTGAGGGGAAGACGTTTACTCCCCTGACGATTAGCATATCGTCGCTGCGTCCAGTTACCCGGGACATTCTCACCAGCGTTCGTCCGCAGTCGCAGGGCTCAGGATTGAGACTGACAATATCCTTGGTGCGGAATCGGATCACCGGTTGAGCCTCCTTGGTAAGGGTTGTTATAACCAGCTCTCCTTCTTCTCCATAGGGCAACTGCTCTCCAGTCTCGGGATTGATGACCTCGACCAGGAAATGGTCTTCTGCTATGTGCATTCCGCACTTGTAAGGACACTCTACCGACACTCCAGGCCCTATGATCTCTGTCAAGCCATAGATGTTTATGGCTAAGATTCCGAGTCTTTCTTCTATGTCGCCCCTCATCTGCTCGGACCAGGGCTCAGCGCCCATGAACCCCAAGCGGAGCTTGGTATCACGCAGATCGATACCCATATCCTTCGCAGTTTCGTCTAATATCAGTGCATAGGATGGTGTGCAGGTGATAACAGTGGTTTCCAAGTCTTGAAGGAGAAGAATCTGGCGCTTGGTATTTCCACCGCTGGTGGGGATCACCGAGGCGCCCAGGCGCTCGGCGCCGTAGTGAAACCCGAGACCGCCGGTAAACAGGCCATAGCCGTAGGCGTTCTGTATGACATCATCTTTGGTTGCGCCACCAGCGGCCAGCGTGCGAGCCATTATCTCTGACCAGGTGTCGATGTCTCCCTGGGTGTATGGTGCAATTATCGGCTTGCCTGTTGTGCCACTGGATGAATGGATGCGCACTACCTGATCATGAGGAACAGCCATCAATCCGAAGGGATAGTTATCTCGAAAGTCAAGCTTGCTTGTGAATGGCAGCTTCGTCAGGTCACTCAGGGTTTGGATATCATCTGGGGTCACCCCTTTTTCCTTGAATGCCTGGCGGTAAAAGGGTACCTTCTCATAGACTACTCTTACCTTGGCCTGAAGGCGTTCGAGTTGGAGTTGCTCCAGGTCCTTTCGTGGCATTTTCTCATGTTCAGGATCACGAATCATTTTAGGGCCCCTTTACTGATATCATTGTTTTAGCCTCGTCTGCTCCTTTAATGAAGGCTTCAATGCTGGAATCCCTGAACTTCGGCGGTAATCTAAGCCGCATAGTATCAGTCCATGCTTCGGGTTTCAGTGCCAGGAACGCGGACAGAAAACCCAGCATCACCATATTAACAGCCCTGGGATTGCCCACTTCCTCAGCTATTCTAGTGGCTGGGATCAGGTATATCTGATCGGTGTATTCGGCAAGAGTCACTTTGATTTCGTCCCAGCTTGGATAGGGGATTTTGCCGTCAATCGCTGATATCGGTATGACAACTACATCGGCGACAATTGCTACTCCACCTGGCCTCAGATACGATGCCCAGCGCGCAGCCTCCAGTTGTTCGAAGCCGAGCAGGAAATCGACCTCACCTTTCTCAATCATCGGGGAGTAGACATGCTTTCCCCAGCGGACGTGGCTAACTACGCTTCCTCCCCGTTGTGCCATACCCAGGGAATCCGTCTTCTTTACATCGTATCCGTTATTCATTCCAATCTCAGCCATGCCGTCGCTAGCCAGGATAACCCCGTGGCCGCCAACACCTACCATTAAGACGTTCACGTCATTCATTTTCTGCTCTCCGAGATGGCTTCTTGAGGGCAAACCTGAGCGCAGACACCGCAGGCTGAGCCCAGGCACATACCTGCGTCTATAACGGCCTTATCCTCCGAGAGAGATATCGCAGGACAACCGAGGTCCAGGCAGTCATAGCAGCTAATGCACTCATCTGCATCTACCTCGAAAGGGGCTCCCCTGGTTTTCACCGTAAGTGAGCAAGGGCCTCGCGCTATTATGACTGAGGGCTCGTCGTTATCAAGACACCGCTTGATGGTGGATTCAATGGCCTTCAGGTCGAAGGCGTCCACCACGGTGACATCCTTAATGCCGATACCTTCCACCAGCGTTTCCAGTTTGACTTGTTGAGTTTTCTTCCCCGTAACTGAGATGCCGGTTCCGGGATGACCCTGGTGACCGGTCATTGCTGTAGTTCCGTTGTCCAGAATGATAACAGTTGTATTACCTTGATTGTATACAACGTTGATTAGTCCGGTTATGCCGGAATGCATGAAGGTGGAATCGCCAAGCACGGCTATTGCCTTATTGGGGACTCCTGCCTTTTCCAGCCCCAGTGCCTGCCCTATGCTAGCTCCCATACAGGCGCAGGTATCCAGGGCTGCGAGGGGAGGGTACACACCCAGGGTGTAACATCCGATATCGCTGGTGACGATAAACTCGCCTTTCTTCAGTTCTTTGCCGGAACCAGCACCGCTGAAGCCCAGCTTTCTCAGGACATACTCCGTGGCGACATGTGGGCAACCGGCGCAAAGCTGCGGTCGCCGTGCCGGCAGTTGCGGTGCGGGTGACTTGGGTCGAAGGGAAGGCTTTGACGGGGCCGGCAGTATACCCGCCTCGACCGCCGCATTCTCGACTATCTCGGCGTTAAGCTCGCCGATTATGGGGATGAAATCCTTGCCCGTGACCTGAATTCCCAGGCAGCGTATCTCCTCTTCAAGGAATGGATCAAGCTCCTCAATCACAATCAATCTATCCACTTCCTGGGCGAATCTCCGAATGAGATTGGCGGGGATTGGATAGATAGTGGTCAGCTTAAGGTGTGAAGCGTCCTTGAAAACCTCGCGGGCGTATTGGTACGCTACCCCGTTGGATATTACGCCGAGCTTGCGGTCAGCCAGCACCATCTCGTTCAAGGGAAAGTCCTCCACATAAGCCCGTAGCTTTACGATGCGTTCCTCCATCGCGTGGCGCCTCACGCGGGCATTCGAGGGGACCATCACATATTTAGCGGGGGATCGCTGAAAACCAGGCTGTCTCAAATCGGATTTTCGCTCCTTGTTTACGTTGACCACGGTCTTGCAGTGGCAGATTCGCGTGGTAGAGCGCAGCAACACCGGCGTATCGAATTCCTCGCTGATGTCGAAAGCCCAACCCATCAAATCATAGGCTTCCTGGCTATCGGTGGGTTCGAGCATGGGCACCTTGCCAATCTTGGCGAAGTGGCGATTATCTTGCTCGCCTTGCGAACTATGCTCCCCGGGATCGTCACAGGATACTATTACCAGGCCGCCAATCGTGCCCGTGGTCGAAACCGCAAAGAAGGGATCAGCGGCCACATTTAGCCCCACGTGTTTCATTGAGACCAGGGTCCTGACGCCGCCGTAGGCTGCGCCCATCCCGACTTCCAAGGCCACCTTTTCGTTGATCGCCCACTCGGCGTATAATCCGTCCATGCGGGCAATACTCTGCAGTATCTCGGTACTCGGCGTTCCGGGATAGGCTGTCGCTACAGCTACGCCAGCGTGGTATGCTCCCAGTGCAATGGCCTCATTGCCCGACAATAGCTGCTTCATGGTTTATCGTGCCTCGTCTTTCATTCTATCACGTTTATGACATCCTAGGCCACAGCCTTGCCTAAATAGGCTTGCCTCACCCTGTCGTCGCCTAGAAGCTCCCTGGCGGTACCCTCGATGGTGATTCGCCCTCTCTCCATTACGTAGCCTCTATCAGCGATCTTAAGGGCGGCAGTAGCATCCTGCTCGATAAGGAGTATGGTGAGCCCCTCATCTCTGAGTCTGGCCAAAAGCTTCAGGATTTCCCTCACCAGAGTGGGGGCCAATCCGAGGGAGGGCTCATCCAGTAGAAGCATCCGGGGGGAGGACATCAGTGCCCGGCCAATAGCCAGCATCTGTTGCTCTCCGCCGCTGAGGCTGCCTGCATGTTGATTCAGCCGTTCCCTGAGTATCGGGAAAAGCCTGAATACCAGTTCCAGATTGGACTGAACGGAAGGACGGCGTATGAACCAGCCAATGTATCCGAGGGCACTCAACCGGTTCTGAGCGCACAGGGAGTAGCTGCCCATGGTCAGGTTGTCCATCACTGACATGGCCCCGAAGATTTGCCTGCCCTCGGGAACATATCCCAGACCGAGCCTCACAGTTTTGTGAAGGGGGAGTCCGGAGAGCTTGTGGGCGTCAAGCCAAATGGCGCCACTCTTCAGAGGTATGCCTCCTGATACGGCGTTGAGCAGGGTTGTCTTCCCTGCCCCATTGGCCCCGATGAGTGTAACGATCTCGCCATCGTTCACTACCAGGGAAACCTCTCTTAGCGCCGTCGCCCGGCCGTAAGCTACGGTTACCTTTTCGACCTTCAACATTACTCCACTTCCTCACCAAGGTAAGCAGAGATGACTCTCTGGTCCTTCTGAATTTGAGCGGCAGTGCCCTCGGCTATCTTCTGTCCGCTGTCCAGAACAGTAACCCATTCGGCAAGGCCCATCACCAAAGGCATATCGTGCTCTACCAATAGCACGGTGGTTCCTGCTTCCCGGATGCGGCGGATGAGATCGCTCAGCTCCTGCTTCTCCAGGGTGTTTAGCCCGGCGCCGGGTTCATCGAGCAGCAGAAGCTGTGGCTCGGTAGCCAGGGCTCGGGCTATGGCCAGCAGTTTCTGCTGCCCCAGCGGCAGGCTGAGCGCATCCTGCTCGGCGTGCATTCCCAATCCCACCAGGTTGAGGTATTTCATCGCCTTGAGGGAGATGGCCTCCTCCTCGCGGTGAGCCTTGGGCAGTCGGAGGGCAGCTTCCAGGAAGCCATACTTGCTTCGGGGGTGCTGGCCAGTCATTACATTTTCCAGAACGGTCATGTTCCCAAAGAGGTGGACCTGTTGAAATGTGCGCACGATGCCCAACTCGGCTCGTTTATGGGCCGGGGCGTTCCTGAGGGGCGTTCCTCGAAAGTATATCTCGCCTTCGCTCGCCGGGTAAACGCCGGTGATTAGATTGAAAAGCGTGGTCTTCCCTGCCCCATTGGGGCCAATGATAGCGCTGATTTTACCTGCTTCTATAGATAGGTCCACTTTATCCAGAGCAACCAGCCCCCCGAATACCTTGGTTAGACCTCTGGTCTCCAGTATGACTTCGCTCAAGATTCAGCCCCTCTCTCAGAATGCCTGAGTCGCAATCGCCCGAAGACGTCTTTGAGTTTGACAAATAAACCTTCGGGCGTGAAAATCATCACTAGCATCAGTATAAGTCCGTATATGGCGATATCCCATTCACCGAAGCTGAGCAGTAGCTCATCACTCAATATGCGAGTGGTGCCGGCTCCAAAGATGGCACCCCAAACGCTGGCCAGTCCTCCTATGACTGCCATCACCACCAGCTTTACTGATGCGAGAAAGTCAAAGGGCTGAGGGCTGACAAAACGGAGATGGTGGACAAAGAGGCTGCCTGCGAGAGAGGCGTAGACGGCGCTCAATACGAAGATCTTTACCTTGAACTGGTCTACGTTGATGCCAATCGATTCTGCGGCAGCTTCGCTGCCGTGGATAGCTCTCAGCGCCCTTCCCGTCCGCGACTGG
>DAOUTY010000215.1 GCA_030668425.1 Chloroflexota bacterium | reverse complement strand
TACAATAAAATCTCTTGAGCCACGATATGCTACCATGAATCGCCAAAAAATAAAATAGGAAAAATGGGGGGTTTTACAACCCTAAAAAGTAACATACAGACGACTCCGTGCACTCATTGTAATTTGCCTGTAAACCCCTTGTGACTCGCCCTCTATATCCTTAAACCGTTACTTAATCCCATGTCCCGACAATTACATGCGATCAGAAACAACCCGGGGCTCTTGCTCCGAAGATACGAACGAGCGCACTTGCTTGCCACGTGATGGCTCCAAGTTTATAATCAGTCGGTAATGAGAAAGGTCCAACTCACCCGAGAGCTAGCCGATAGCGGGCTTAGTGTAGAGAAGGCCATCGCAAAGAGGAGGTCAGAGCGAAATTTTTCGAGGAATCCAATGTCTCTGGCTGAACTCTCGCATATTCTTCACTATTCAAACGGCCTCACCGACAAGCGTAGCGGGTTCAGAGCTTCACCCTCAGCAGGAGCCACCTATCCCATAGAGATCTACCCTGTGATAAATAACGTCGAGGGTCTAACCACTGGAATCTACCGCTACTCGGTCAGCGCTCATGAACTGGAACCGATCCGCGAGGGCGATTTCCGCCAGGAAATGGCACAGGCGGCACTGGGACAGCGAATGTTAATAGAGGCAACCGTTGTCTTGGTGCTCTCTGCCATCTTCGAGCGCACCACGCGACTGTATCAGGAACGTGGCCAACGCTACATTCTCCTTGAGGCAGGGCACATCGCCCAGAACACCAGCCTTGTGGCTACTTCAATGGGATTGGGCATTTGCGCAATCGGCGCTTTCTATGACGAGGGCTTTAACCGCCTGCTGGGGCTAGATGGCCAGCAGGAGAGTGTGCTTTACCTGATAGCAGTGGGCAAAATCTAATGGGGGGAAATTCTTGGACAAGCCTAGGGTTCTTATCCACAGAGAAGAAATCGAAAAGAAGGTAGCTGAGCTCGCCGACGAACTCAGGAGGGACTACCAAGACAAACACCCCCTCCTCATCGGTGCACTCAAGGGCAGCTTCGTTTTCATGTCCGATCTGATACGTAAACTGAACATACCGGTCGAGATCTATTTCATTATGTTGTCGAGCTACGGGGCTGGTAGAGAGACCTCGGGCAAAATCAAGCTGTTACAGCGAGTCAAGACCCCGATAAGGGGCAGGCATGTGCTGGTGATCGAGGACATCGTGGATAGAGGACTCACATTAAGTTTCCTCCTCGACTATCTTGGTCGCCGCAAGCCCTCATCGCTCAAGCTGTGCACAATGTTCGACAAACCCTCAAGGCGAGTAGTGGAGATTCCCATCGACTACGTAGGCTTCACGATTCCCGACGCCTTCGTTGTCGGCTACGGGCTAGACTTGGACGAGAAGTTCCGCTACCTACCTGACCTATGCGTACTAGAGGAGCAAGAATGAGCCTGGAAAAACTGATAGCCGTAGCCAGGGGTGAGATCCCTGCCGATCTCTTGCTTGCCAATGCCAAGGTAGTGAACACCTTCACCGCCGAGATAGAGGACGCCAACGTTGCCATCCACCAAGGGTACGTGGCTGGAATTGGCGACTATGAGCAGGCGCGGCAGGTGGTAGACCTTGAAGGCAGATACCTTGCCCCGGGGCTGATCGACGGGCATGTACATATCGAGAGCTCGTTGCTTCATCCCGCCGAGTACGCCAGGGCTGTGGTGCCCCGAGGGGTTTCTGCTGTCGTAACTGACCTCCATGAGATCGCCAATGTCAGCGGACTCAAAGGAATCCGCTATCTGATGGACTGCGCCCGACCGCTTCCTCTCGACTTCTACTTCATGGCACCATCGTGCGTACCCGCAACGCACCTTGAGACATCCGGGGCTGAGCTCGGAGCGAAAGAACTCCGAACCGCCATGCGATGGAGGAACATTATCGGGCTGGGCGAACTGATGAACTTCCCCGGCGTATTGAACCGTGATCAGGAGGTGATGAAGAAAATCAGGCTCTTTGAAGGCAAACCGCTCGATGGGCATGCTCCCGGCCTCAGCGGTAAGGACTTGAATGCCTACCTGACAGCGGGCATCAGTTCCGACCATGAGTCCACCGCTCTTAATGAAGGCAGAGAGAAGTTGAGGCGGGGGATGTATCTCATGATAAGAGAGGGCTCATCGGAGAAGAACCTCGATGAACTACTGCCGCTTGTCAACGACAAGACATACAAGAGATGCTTTTTCGTGGTCGACGACCGCACCTGCTCTGACCTGCTGAGGGAGGGCGATATCGACGCCGTGGTGAGGAAGGCTATATCAAAAGGACTTGATCCAATCCGCGCCCTGCAGATGGCAACCATCAACACTGCCGAGTATTTCAGGCTGCATCAAGTAGGTGCTGTGGCGCCGGGGTATGTAGCCAATCTTCTCGTGATCAACGACTTATGGAAGCTAAGCGTCGATATGGTCTTCCACCAAGGAAAGCTCGTAGCCCGGAATGGTGAGGCACTTTTCTCCACCCCATGGCGCACCAACCCCGAGATTACCCACACCTTCAATATCAAGCCTTTCACTATCGAAGCGCTGAAGATGCCAGCCACTAAGAAGCCATTTCCCGTTATCGAGATTGTCCCGGGGCAGATAATCACCAGGAGAATTGATGCCAAGGCGAAAACAGAAGAAGGTTTCATAGTACCCGATACCGAACAGGACATACTGAAACTGGCGGTAGTGGAAAGACACAAGGCCAGTGGCAATATAGGGCTGGGATTGGTCAAGGGCTTCGGTCTTAAGAGAGGCGCGATCGGTTCCTCTATCGCCCACGACTCCCACAACATCGTCGTCGCAGGCACCAGCGACCAGGACATATTTACCGTGATTAAAGAGATTGAGAGGCTACAGGGCGGGCTGGCTGTGGCCGCGGGAGGGCAGATCCAGGGTTCCTTGGCTCTCCCCATCGCCGGTCTGCTCTCCGAGGAACCGCTAGAAGCAGTAGTAGCCAAGCTGGAAGAGCTACAAAGGCTGGCCTCCACACTGGGCTGCGCGCTTCCCTCCCCCTTCGCCACCCTCTCCTTCCTCGCCCTGCCAGTGATACCAGAGCTCAGGCTTACCGATAAGGGACTGGTGGACGTGGGAGAATTCAGGCTGCTTTGAGCAGAAGTCCCAAAAAGCGGATAAGGCTGATAACAGATGAAGGATTTTAAGATCATCGAGTGGCTCGGGGATAGAGTCAGGGTTATCGACCAGACTAGGCTGCCCCATGATGAGGTCTTCCTCGAGCTTAGCGACTATGGTGAGGTAGCTGAGGCCATAAAAGAGCTGCGCATTAGGGGAGCGCCTGACATCGGCGTCGCCGCTGCTTATGGCTTCGCTCTGGGAGCTCAAAAGATCGAAACGGACTCCAAAGATGAGTTCCTGGCCC
>DAOUTY010000046.1 GCA_030668425.1 Chloroflexota bacterium | reverse complement strand
GCCTTCACGGGCAAGTATCGCCCTCTGGAGATTAAATATGCGCTCACCTATCCTGTTGAGGCCATCCTCATCTATATCACCGCCGGTAACTGCGGAGAGTATCCTACTCTCAACTGTGGGATCACCCACGTGATCCGCAGTATTCCCGGAGAACATGATTGGGAACAAGTAGCTGCAGAGAATCAAGCTATCTTTGGCGTATTCGCGGTCCTGGATTATCTTCGCCGCCAGTGCTTTCCCATCATAACTTGTGAAGTCCACCGCCTCCTCACTCCCCAACAATCTCTTACCGATGGCGCGAAGAACATCGTTGGAGACAAACGCCCCATCCTGTTTATAGACCCACATCAGCCAGAGATTCAGAGAACCCAGCTCGTTCAGCTGGCTCATGGGCTGCCTCGGCTCCATGGCATACAGCAGACCCGTACTGATATACATCCTGGGGCTCTCTATCAAGGCGAAGTGGCCGCTTTCAGTAATGTAGTCGGTGAGCAATTCCTTCGCCCCTTGCCCGACTGCATCGGCTGCCCTTATGGTTCCCTGAGCAAGGACGTCTCCAATGCCCTCCCTCAACCCGATCTTTTTCACCAGAGTCTCTATGAACTCAATGCTCCCCTGCTTTGAGAGGGGAATACCAGTGTTTCCCTCGGTCAGAATACCCGCCTGGTAGCACTTTGCGAGCCACTGCATCATCACGTCAATCTGATGGGTATCCACCCCATATTCATTACAGATCATGTTTGCAAAAAACGGGACCTCGTTCCACTCCCCATAGTATTTGCGAGCCCGCAGTACATAGAAAGTCGCCGAGCCACACATGTATTTGCCCACCTTGCCATTAGATGCCTCATAGGTCGACCTGAAGCAAAACCCGCCCGTGCAACCGTAGCAATAGTCCTTTTTCAACTTCATGCCCTGGTCTGTTCCAGGCGTTATCCCCATACCGAAGCCTCTCCTCAACTCGCGGGCGTAAGCAGCCAGCTCCTTATACTTTTGAGGGTCGGCGGCATTTACCTTGCCACTGCCCCTCACCGCGACGGCTTTCAGATTCTTGGAACCCATAACGGCCCCAAGGCCGCTCGAACCACTGGCATCTCTATCAGCGAGGACAGAGGCAAAAGTGACCATGTTCTCCCCAGCGGGGCCGATGGCCACAACCTTTACCGGGCTTCCCAGTTCTTCCTTCAGGATTTCGCGAGTTTCCACCGTGCTCTTCCCCCAGAGAGCAGAGGCATCCCTGATCTCAACTTCCTCGTCCTGTATGAGGATATAAACCGGTTTCTCCGACCTGCCCTGAACCACAAGCGCATCGTAACCAGCGAGTTTGAGCTGGGCACCCCAGTCCCCTCCCAAGTTGCAGTAATTGAAGTATTCCGGGGTAGTAAGAGCAGACTTGCCACAGATCTGCCATCTGGTGCCGCTCACCCCCCTAAACCCGGCCAGGGGACCAAGGGCAAATACCAGCCGGTTTTCGGGATCAAACGCCTTGACCTCCGGCGGCACCTCATCCCAGTAAATCTTGGCGGCGATACCTCTCCCGCCCAGAAACCTGTTGGCATAATCCATGGTCGGCATATGAGTTACGGCTCCCGATGACATGTCGATCCTGAGGATTTTCCCCGCATATCCGTACTGGTCAGTCACTTTTAAATCTCCTGACTCGATAACATTTAACTGTCCTAAATACCAGTATTATAGTAGTGAAGCTCTTTGCATCACTTTGCACAAAACACCTCTCCCTCGACGGGAGAGTTTGGGTGAGGGTGGATTCCCCCTCCCCTTAATCCCCTCCCACCAAGGGAGAGGAGACATAAAGTATATTGTAGCCAATCACCAAAACACAAGTGTTGAGTTCTTCGAACCAAAACTATACGCTACTTTCCTTTGAATAACGGGTCTCTCTTCTCCCAGAGAGAGCTCATTCCTTCCTTGAAATCCTCAGTGCCAAAGAGGATGTTCATTATATAAACCTCATGGTCCATGTGCACTGCCAGATCGTGCTCCTGAAGTCCTCTGTACATGGCAGCTTTCGTCATCGACACCGCCAGCGGTGCGTTTCTGGCGATCTTGGTCGCCATGTCCCTGGCGGCTGACATCAGATTACCATGGGGAACAACCTTGTTCACGAGGCCAATTCTCTCCGCCTCCCGGGCATCGATCAGATCAGCAACAAGCGCCAGTTCCAGGGCTTTAGTCAGCCCAACGGCGCGAGGCAGGAGATAAGTGCCTCCGCCGTCAGGGATGAGGCCCCGTTTCACCTGAATCATGCCGAACTGGGCCTTCTCCGAGACAACCTTGAGATCGCAACACACAGCCAAAACGAAGCCCCCACCCAGTGTGATACCGATTACCGCAGCGATCACCGGCTTGGGCGAACTCTGGATTTTAAGTACAACCGTCAGCAGGCTTTTCTCATAGTGAGTTACCTGACGCCCCCTAACGGTGCTCGCCATCGGCGGCAGGTCTTCAGTATCCATCGTTGCCGCCCAGTTGAAGTCAAGCCCAGCGGAAAAAGCAGTGCCCGCGCCGGTCAAGATAATGGCCTTGACTTCCTTATCCCTGGCTGCCTCATCGAACGCCATATCCATCTCGCCCATCATTTCCATGTTGAAGGCGTTACGCTTCTCAGGGCGATTGAGAGTTATCGTCGCCACCCCATCCTCTTTCTCAAGCATAACCATCTTATAAGGCATCTCCTACCTCCCTAACGTTTCTTGAGGACAAAACAGGGCATTATTGTAACACTAGAGGGCGCAATTATTGAAACCGTTTCCTGATGAAGCAAGGGTCAACAGAACAGCAGGGTGGTTAAAACGAAGTGAAACCCACCACAGACCTGAAAGCTGAATGCCTGAAAGGTGGGTTCCGTTAACACTTCACCCACCCTACACTAGCTTCGGCACTTCGTGCCTCGCAACGACAGCTAAGACAGTTGCCATAATAGTATGAGCCCGGGGTTGCCAATATCCTCTTGCCTACAGCCCTATCTCTTTCAAATCTGGAGCTATTATGAGCTTGGGCCCGGTAAGTGCCTGCACTTCCTCTACTGTCCAACCAGGGGCTACTTCCCTTAACAAAAGCCCTTCGGGTGTAACCTTGATAACAGCCAGGTCGGTTACGACCAGGTCTACACACTCCTTGCGGGTGAGGGGATAGGTGCACTCCTTGACTATCCGGGGCTTTCCCTCCTTGGTATTGTGCTCCATGGTAACGATCACCCTTTTCGAACCAAAGGACAGATCCATTGCACCACCTATGGTACCGCCATGGGCACCTCCAGTGCTCCAGTTGGCGATGTCCCCTTTCTCCGAAACCTCGAGTGCTCCCAGAATGACTATCATACGACCGCTTCTTATCATGACAAAGGAGGTGACGACATCGAACACAGACATCCCGGGCGCGGGGACCCAGAACCTTCCGATGGCATCGTGATAGTGGAAATCTGCCTTTTCTGGCTCGTCTGGGCTTACCAGGGGGCCGTAGCCCATAGCACCATTCTCAGTATGAAAGATAACGCCCTCGTCTGCATAGTCAGCACAATGATTGGGAATGCCTAATCCCAAGTTGACGTAGTCGCCGTCCTTCAATTCCTTTGCCGCCCTCTTCGCTATGCCGTTTCTATCAAGTCTCTGTTTCATCTTCTAGCCTCCCTTAGAGTCTCAGATCGCTGCCTACCCGAACATCAGCTTCCGCGCGGGCTCGATCGAATGCAACTCGTCTATCAATTCTCTCAGCTTCCGTGCAGTGGCCAGCCCGTCTTCAGGAATCTCCACGATACGGTCAACAAATATTCCCGCGGTTATGACGTGCTCAGCATCGATCTCACCTATCTCTACCAGTTCATCCACCTCAACGATGGTGAAATCGGCCGCCATCGCCATCACCGGGCCGTCTCCCCTGAAAACCCCCTTGTAAACCGTATTGCCCAGCCTGTCCGCCTTGTGGGCTGAGACGAAGGCATAATCGAGCCTTATCGGTTTCTCGAGGATGTACTCCTTGCCATCGATAACCCTCTTCTCCTTCCCTTCCTCCACAACAGTCCCTACACCAACAGGATTGTAGATCCCACCCAGGCGGGCAGCACCGGCGTAGAGCCTTGAAGACATGGTACCTATGGTAGTCTGCTCCACCTCCAGCCCCTTTTCCACGTATTCTTCTACAAAAGCCGTGCCACCTAGATGCGCGATACCTACCACAGGGGTTATAAGCTTCTTCATCTGGGGAAGCAGGACTGAGGGCATGGTAGACTTGTCCTCGCCGAAGATCATGGGTATGAAGCAGTGGGTGACAACGGTGAGGTCCTTCACGCCCTTCCTCTTGAGAGCAGCGATCAGGTTCTGGGGAGTGGCAGCGATCGCCCAGGAATCCATGCCGATACAGGCACCATCAGGGATGTCCGCCACTGCTTCATCGAAACTGCTAAATACCTTGTTCCGCATCTATAACGCCTCCTTTCAATTAGGCCTCTATAGCTTTCTCGCCATCGCCGCACAACATTGCTCCACCCATGATTGCCAGCGGAATGTTGTCGTCAGCGAGGTTGTCATTATTCTAGCATGTGTGTCAACGATTGCAGGACTCCGCAACACCTTGTGCTGCGCAAGGTCATCATAAACAAACCAGCACGGGAAAGTGAGTATTGATATTCGATGATAATCCAGCTATATTTGTTCAGTCCATTAAATAATCGTTGTCGAAGCGATGAGTACCGACGCACAAACTATTGCTATCGCCATAGTTTCCGCCTATCTCATGGGATCTTTTCCCGCAGCCTACATCGTCGCACGTCTCAGGAAGGGGATCGACATCCGCGAAGTGGGCAGCCGGAACATGGGTGCCACTAACGTTCTCTATGAGGTAGGAATACCAGAGGGTCTTCTGGTTTTTTGTGTGGACGTGGGCAAAGGCGCAGCAGCGGTCATGCTCGCCCGCTGGCTCGGGGCATCTTTTACGATTCAGCTTGCTGCTGGAGGAGTTTCGATGCTAGGACACGCCGTCCCTGTGTTCCTCAAGTTCCGTGGAGGGAAGGGGGCAGGCGCATGCCTCGGAGCCTTCGCCTCTCTTATGCCCCAGGCTATTCCGTACTATTTCGGCCTCTTCGTAGCATTGCTGCTTATTAGCCGCTCCACTACTCTAAGCTACGGTGCGGCATTACTCAGCGTTCCCTTTATGGCCTGGCTGATATATCATTCGTCAGACCTGATCATATTCACGGTGGTGATGCTGCTGGTACTGGTTACACGATACATTCCCAGAATGATGGAGATGCATTCGGCAGCCGGCAGTTGGCGCGGCGTGATCTTTCGCCGCAGCTTGAAGGAGCGGTTTTAGGCAGATGACAGCAGTGACCCAACCGTCTATACAAAGAGTCGTTTGCAATTATATGGCTTAATTATCACAGTATTCGTATACTGGATACCTACTACCAGCCAAGCGCGAAACAGGGGGAGGAGAAAGCGTCGAAGGAAAGGAATAAAGGATTATGGATAAGGGTAAACAAGAAGCTGTTCTGAGCGGCTACCGCATCATCGACTTAACCAACGACAAGGGGCACTACTGCGGCAAGGTCCTCGCTGACCTCGGGGCAGATGTAATAAAGATCGAACCGCCCGGGGGAGACCCTTCCCGAAACATCGGCCCTTTTTACAGGGATATCCCCGATCCTGAAAAAAGCCTCTACTGGTGGGCCTACAATACCAGTAAAAGAGGCATAACACTGAACCTGGAATCCGACCAGGGCAAGCATATCTTCCGAAGGCTGGTCAAGACCGCCGATGTTGTCGTGGAATCCTCTCCACCAGGCTACATGGACGGGCTGGGCCTGGGCTATACGGCGCTCAGTGAAATCAACCAGGATATAGTTGTAACCTCGATCACCCCCTTCGGACAAACAGGCCCTTACAAAGACTGGAAAGCTGACGATCTTGTGGGTTGGGCAATGGCTGGTCAGGCATATGTTACCGGGGACGACGACCGTCCTCCGTGCCAGATCAGCTTCCCCCATGGTTACCTTGTTACGGGCAGCCATGCCGCCTCAGGGACACTGGCGGCACTTTACTATCGAGAGTGCTCGGGAGAGGGACAGCACGTTGACGTCTCTATGCAGGAAGCAGTGTTATGGACAACGCTCATACTCGTCCAGTTCTGGGACATAATGAAGATCAACCTGTTCCGAGCCGGTTCCAGACGCTCGATGGGCACCGCTTTATTCAGACTTGCCTTTCCCTGCAAAGACGGTCACGTAGGCTTCCTGGTAGCTGGGGGACAGCTGGCTTCGATCACAATGCCGCCCTTAATAAAATGGATGGCAGAGGAGGGAATGCTCGGTGCATTCGAGGATAAAAAGGACTGGGAAGCCAGGGACTGGATTGAGAAGGTAGATGCCATGGCATTGACTCAAGAAACAGTCGATGCCTGGGAAAACAGCCTGTTAAATTTCTTTGCCACCAAGACAAAGACTGAGATATACGAGAAGGCGCGCGAGAAAAGCATGATAATTTATCCCGTAAGCACCACCAAAGACCTGGCGGAGAACGTCCAGCTTAAGACAAGGGATTTCTACGTGGGAGTAGAACACCCGGAACTAGGGGAGACCATTACTTATATGGGCTCACCTTACAAGATGACCGTTGATTCCTGGAGTATCAGGAGACGCGCCCCGCTGATAGGGGAGCACAATAAAGAGATATACGATGGGGAGCTGGGCCTGTCCCAGGCGGATATGCGCCTGCTCAAGGAGGCTGGAGTCATTTGAGCTACCCTGGAAGCACGAGAAGAGGAGGCAACAGATGGCGAAACAGCGCATATTTGAAGGGTTAAAGATCGCCGATTTCACCTGGCTGGGGGTGGGGCCCATCGCTATGAAATTCATGGCTGAAATGGGTGCAACGGTGATCCATATCGAGTCCCATACCAGGCCTGATATCTGTAGAGTATCACCTCCTTATAAAGACTGGCAGCCGGGTATAAACAGAAGCGCCTTCTTCGCCGTCTACAACGACAGCAAATACGGCATAACCCTTAACCTGAGAATGCCCCAGGCACAGGAGGTCGCCAAAAGGATAATTAACAACTGGGCGGATGTGGTCGCTGACGCACACCTCCCCGGGGTTATGGAAAGCTGGGGCCTGGATTACGAGACTCTGAAAAAGGAGAAGCCGGACCTCATCCACGTCGCCACTGCCCTGCAGGGCAAAACAGGTCCCTACAGCAAGATGCCGGGGCATGGCATGGTCGGGGTATCGCTATGCGGCTTTACCCAGCTCACCGGATGGCCCGATAGAGAGCCCACCGTACCTTTCGGAGCCCTTACTGATTTCCTGACCTTCCCACATATGGTGACTGCCCTTATTTCAGCGCTCTTATACCGGAAAAAGACGGGCAAGGGGCAGTACATCGAAATTTCCCAACTGGAATGCAGCGCTCAATATCTGGCACCACCTATCATGGACTACATGATAAACGGGCGAATTTTAACGCGCATGGGTAACCGCAGCCCCTACGCCGCACCCCACGCCGTTTACCGCTGCCGGGGCGAGGGTGAGAAGTGGTGCGCCATTGTTGTAAGCAACGAGGAGGAGTGGGACAACTTCTGCAGAGCTATCGGCAATCCGGAGTGGTCTAGAGACACCAGGTTCGCCACATTTCAGGCCAGGAAGGAGAACGAGGAGGAGTTGGACGTGCTGGTAGAGGAATGGACGACCGAGCATTCTCCCGAGGAGGTAATGCGGCTTCTCCAGGAGGCCGGTGTGGCCGCCGGGATGGTGGAGAGCGGCGAAGACCTCGTGGCAGACCCCCAGTTGAACCACCGCGGCACCCATGTTATTCTCGAACATCCCGAGATCGGGCCACACATCTACCAGCCTCCGCCTTACCGCTTCTCGAAGACACCTCACGAGCTTACCATGCCAGCCCCATGCCTGGGCCAGCACAACGAATACGTTTTAAAAGAGATATTGGGAATGTCTGACGACGAGGTCGCAGACCTGCTCATAGCCGGCGCCCTCGAATGAACCAAATCAACAATTTGAGAAAGGAGAGACAGGTATTATGATTTACCTACACGAACTCCTGAATGTGCAGCCTGGCATGATAGATGAGTATATAGATGCTGCTGCCAATCATCTCGTAGCAGGCTGGAACCGCTATGTTAAGACCGTAGGCTTTTTCAAGAATGCCTTTCGACACCGTGAAGGACTCGCCTTATGGGAACTCGGAGAAGAGCCTATATCCGTAGACAGCCTTGGCGGCTTCACCTTCAATGATCTCGATGGAATGGCATGGCAGCGGCTGGCATTGAAATACAGACAGGACTGGTATGATAGCTGGATTGAGTCTGTGCCCTTCTGTCCCACTGTGGAAAAAATCAAAAGAAGGCAAAAAAAGGGGGATTTCACGGGCAATGCGCTCTATTACTGGGAACAAACCCGGGTGTTGCCTGGGAAGATGGACGAGTACCTGAAGGCGATGCAAAAGGAACTGGTGCCCATGGAGGAAGCGCGAGGGATGAAGCTGGCTGGCTGCTACCGGTGGTACGGTGCCTGTGGACGGTCAGGTGAGATCACAAGTTTGTGGGCAGTGAAGAACTGGGCCCATTGGGGGAAAATGCGTGACGAGCGACTCAAAGACCCGGCATTTAACAAGTGGGCGGAAAAGGCAATTGCCTTGCGCACGGAGTCGAGCTACAAATTCTGGATCCCCGCCTATTGGTCGCTGCTACATTAATGTAAATCAGGATTCGAAGGCAAAGTAGCTATAAGTTGAGGTAATAGGGAGGCATAATGCTTTATTTACATGAAACACTGACTATTGTTCCCTGGACCGAGGATGAGTTCTGGCACGTAATGGGGACCGATTACGTACCTCAAGCGGAGAAAAAAGGGCTGCGCCTGGTTGGGCTCTTCAAGGTTGGAATCCGCTACAGTGAAAACATAGCCATATGGGAGGTAGATGATTGGGCAGCGCTGGATCGAATACGGGATTTTCATGACAAGGACCCCTGGATGAAAACCTGGAATCTGGAATCTCTCCGGTACCGAACCGATTGGGTGGGAAGAGTGCTGGAGCCCGCCAGCTTCTCGCCCACTCTGGCAAAGATCAATAAGGGGGACTATAAATCCACCTTCTATTTACACTGCCTGGCCCGGGTTACCCCGGGTAAAGTCAGTGAATATATGAACGCCATTAAAAAAGAATTGGTCCCGATGGCCAAAAGCTGGGGTATGCAGCTAGCTGGGTGCTATCAGACGGCGGCAGGGGAGGCCGATAGCGACGAGGTCTTCAGCATCTGGACGGCAGGAGATATGATAGCCGGATGGCATGCTATTCGTGATGCAGCCCGGAAAGACCCCGCTCTTAAGCGATGGGAAGCGAAAGCAGGAGCCTGGCGCCAGGATGTGGCCTATAAGTTCCTTCTTGGCCTGGTCGCATTTTCCCCCTTGCGTATGAAGGATGAGTTTCTTCAGGCGGTGCAACTGATGAAAAAGGGATAAGCATTGAGGCGAATACGTTATTTTCAATTGATTGCGCAAGACAGAATAAAAAGCGTTAAAGTTCATTCTTGGTTGATTTGCATCTCTGTTGGATGCCATCAAACTTATAGTATTTTACTACTTCTTATGGAGAATTGCCGTGTTTGCAGACTATATTGTGAGTCACTCTACTCAGTCTCCTCTCTCACAATTACCAATTGTCCATCTTCCAGTTCGAAGGTCCGCCCAGCTCACAATGCCAGCCCCCTGCCTGGGCCAGCACAACGAATACGTCCTAAAAGAGATATTGGGAATGTCCGACGAAGAGGTCTCAGACTTGCTCATAGCAGGTTCTCTTGAGTGAACCAGGCTGGCGCCTAGGCATTCCGCGAAAGAGAAAGGAGTAAGAAATGGCAGGAAATCCTCTTAGGACCAAGTTATGCGACATGCTGGACATCGAATACCCCATAATCCTGGCCGGGATGGGTGGTATGGGAGGCCCTGTGTCCGGG